>JADFJC010000097.1 GCA_022566315.1 Planctomycetota bacterium | reverse complement strand
CCTTCACTTTGTTCAAGGATAAACTCCGCGAAGAATCTCACACTCGGAACGGGACAAAATCCTGTTCTAAGGCCAGATGCTTCGCTTCGCTCAGCATGACAGTTTTAAAGTCAGTCAAGTTGAGTAATTAGAAAAAAAGCAGTGGTGCCGGGGACTTTGATTTCAGTGGTGATTTTTACATATAAAGGTGTATAAACTCATGGACAACAATTTGTCGTTTCAGAAGAAGGACGACCTCTCCATTGTTTTATGCGGCCAGGCCGGCCAAGGTATCCAGACTGTCGAGTACCTCTTAACGAGAATTTTCAAACTTTCCGGTTATAACGTTTTCGCAACAAAGGAATACATGTCACGTATCCGAGGCGGAACAAACTCTACTGAAATACGGGTATCTTCCGGTTCTGTCCGCGCTTCTGTAAGCCGGATTGATATTCTTATTCCTCTTAACCAAGGTGCTATCCAACATGTTGAAAAAAGAATTTCTCCTCAGACAATTATCCTGGCGGAAAAAGAGGTCATAGGGGACGATTTTGACCAAAGCAGGCACAAGTTTATTGATGTACCGTTTACTAAAACAGCTTCTGCGATTGGCAACAAGATTTATTCCAATGTAGTTGCCGCAGGGACAATCGCCGGGTTGTTTGGAATTGAGCTACAAACAGTCAGCAAGTACGTGAAACAGTTTTTTTCTGCAAAAACTGATGATGTTGTACAAAAAAATCTTGCCGCAGTAAGGGAAGGTTTCAATCTTGGCGCCGGTTTAGTCAATTCCTCCAAAATCAAGATTAACATTCGCAACGATGTTTATGTTAAAGACCAAATTCTTTTAAGCGGCGGCGAAGCTGTGGCCCTCGGTGCTATAGCCGGCGGCTGTAATTTTATATCTTCCTATCCTATGTCTCCATCAACCAGCGTGTTAGTATTTCTTGCCAAGCAGGCGAAAGATTTCGACATAATAGCTGAGCAGGCTGAGGATGAAATCGCCGCGATGAATATGGCTATCGGGGCCTGGTATGCCGGTGCAAGAGCGATGGTTACAACATCAGGCGGAGGCTTTGCGCTTATGACAGAAGGTCTGAGCCTGGCCGGTATGGTTGAGAGTCCAATTGTGATTCATCTTGCCCAAAGGCCCGGCCCGGCAACAGGATTGCCCACCAGGACCGAACAAGCTGACCTCGAACTTGCCCTTTATGCAGGGCACGGCGAATTTCCCAGAATAGTGCTTACGCCCGGAAAGATTGAAGATGCTTTTTACCTGACTCAGAAAGCATTTAATTTAGCTGACAAGTATCAGGTACCGGTTTTCATACTTACTGACCAATATTTTGTGGATTCTTACTACAATACAGCTTGTCTTGATTTGTCAGAGACAAATATCGAAAAACACATAATTAAAACCGCCGTCGATTACAAAAGGTATAAGTTGACGGCGAATGGTATTTCTCCTCGGGGAATACCAGGATTCGGGGAAGGTTTGGTTGTGGTCGATAGCGACGAGCACGATGAGGCCGGACACATTACGGAAGACCTTGATTTAAGAACCGAGATGGTTGACAAAAGATTGAAGAAATTGGAACTCTTGAAGAATGAAACAATCCCGCCCGAATTGGCAGGCCCTGAGGATTATAAAAACCTGGTAGTGTGCTGGGGCTCGACTTACGATATCGTAAGGGAGGCTGTAAAAAAGCTCGGCAGAGATGATATAGCTTTCCTGCATTTCAAACAAGTATATCCATTGCCGAGTGAGACGAGCAATTATCTTCAAAAAGCTCAGAGAACTATAATGGTTGAGAACAATGCCACCTCTCAATTTGCAAAGTTAATAAAACTTCATACAGGAATCGATATTAAAGACAAGATTCTCAAATATAATGGCTCGAGTTTTTATGTTGAAGAGTTAGCAGAAAAATTGAATGAGTTATTGAATTAGAAACATAGCTATGGATACTCAAATTTTTGATATGCACAACATTGATATTGCCTGGTGTCCGGGTTGCGGTAATTTTCCTATTCTTAAGACACTAAAACAAGCTTTAGCTGAGTTAGAAATTGAACCGGCAAATCTCGTACTGGTTTCGGGCATCGGCCAGGCGGCAAAGATTCCTCATTATTTCAAGACCAATGTATTTAATGGCCTGCATGGGCGCGCTCTTCCGGCTGCGACGGCGATAAAAGCAGCAAATCCAGCTCTTACTGTCATATCCGAAAGCGGCGACGGCGATATGTACGGCGAAGGCGGCAATCATTTTTTACATACGATACGCAGAAATCCAGATATAACCAATATCGTTCATAATAATATGGTTTATGGCCTGACAAAGGGACAAGCATCACCTACAAGTCAGATAGGCTTTAAGACACCGGTACAGGTTGGCGGAGTGTTTCTTGAGCCGTTCAATCCGCTCGCGGTTGCTATTGCTCTGGACGCCAGCTTTGTCGCAAGATGCTTCGCCGGAGATGCTGAGCAGACTAAAGAAATAATCAAGAAAGCGATTAAGCATAAAGGCTATGCTCTGGTTGATATATTTCAGCCCTGTGCATCGTTTAACAAACTCAACACTTATGAGTGGTTTAAGAAACACACTTATTATCTTGAAGATTCGCACGACCACTCCAATAAAAATGAAGCGTTTAAGAAAGCAACAGAAGAAGAAAAATTTCCGCTTGGAATCTTTTACATAAAACCCGACAAAAAAACTTTTGAGGAAAATATCGGCATATATCAAGAAAACCAACAACCTTTATACGAGCGTAAGCCAAACACAGGAAAATTACATAGTCTGATTGAAACATTTAAATTTGCTGATTAGGAAGGTTGGCGTTGACAAGAAAAGCTATCTTGAGAAAGAATGTCATGATGTTTTTAAAACATCCATCGAGTTCCAACAATTAATCTTGTTCCCTGTTTGAGTTGAGAACCCTCCTGATCCTGCCATACAGGAAACTGCAGTAGAACTTCCAGAATAAATGACGACTTTGTGAACTTAAGCCCAGGTGAAATAAAGAAAAGGGATTCTCCTGTATTGGAAACATCGTGCCCGCTCAATCTATCAGGCAAAGTATGCTTATAGTTAAATTCCAATACAGGTGACAACGAGGTGTCTGCCTTTCCACCAATACTGAACTGATGAGCCAATGCCAAATCAACAGATATTTCATTGCCTGGGTTTAGACCATCCTTTCCTCTATCTGCAAAACCATTCCATTTATATGTGATATTAAAATCTGATGCCCAGGGGCCGCTTCGCCATGATGTAAATAGCCCTGGTTTTAAATCCCATGTCTCTGAGCTGAAATCATCATCCCCTGTTGGAAACTCCAGCCCCAGAGTCGAAGCGATACCGAAAGTATATTCGCGTGTGTTACGTCGATACAGTCTATACTTGCCAAGAACAAACAAATCGCCTAATCCGTTATCCCTGCTAACAGCCCCGCCCATAGTCATTTTGCTATGCTTTACTGCTTGCCTGACCATTAATGTCAGGTCGGGCCGAAATCCATACGCTACAACAAGCGGAAACGCATACGTATCCATCTTTTGATTCATTGGCGCAGGGTCGTCTTTACGCTGCATATAGCGAAATTGGGTTCGGATAATCCAGCGGTCTTCGGGCGGCGTAAGGCCCGCATCAACGCTGATACCAGCCGCGTTTGCATTTTTCGAAATCAGCGCATTTATTGTCGCACCGACCAAAATCATCATTAGCAACCTTTTCATCTTTGGAGTTCCTTCTGCCGGATTACTTAAGGCGATCACCGGGTGTAAAATTCGCCCGCCTGATTGCGTCATAAATATCTTCATCGTTCAATTCGGTTCCTGGTCGTACCGTAATTACCACTTGTTTTTTTAACCAATTGGCCTCAGCCTTTTGCACAGCAGGTATCTTTTTAACAAGCTTTTCCAGGCCTCCGTGACAACCGGGACAGTCCATCCCGAACACTTCGTACACTCGAATTTCCGATTCTTCCATTGATTTTGTTGTCAGTTCCTGATTTGCGGCAGTACAGCCAATTCCACAAACCAACAAAACGGGAAGAATCAAAAGTAAAAATGTATATCGTATCATCTAACAATCTCCTTAAATGCGTTAAGAATAATAAAAAATTTGTAAACATTATATAATTCCCAAAATAACGGACTCACAGCTTTCTAATCTCATCTAAAGAACCGCCGCTTTACAGGCACAAATGTACCGCAGCTTTGAATATGATAGAAAGAGAAAGGGAGAGACTATTTTGAGATTATATCAAGAGGATAATTGTACCAAGAGAATCAAGGGAATGATTGATTGCAGCAAACAACTCTGGTCTTATCTGATATCCAGAGAAATCGCAACTGGAGACAGCTACAGGAATAATTGTGGCGGAGACCTGAAGTGCAGGATTTACCGGATTAGGTTTCTTGGAAACTCCCGCCAACTGAACGGGAATAGGAATGTCCACGCATGGACCGCAATTGTTCTTGCCCGATGAGAAGGTCCCTTCGAGAGAGATTGTTGAAACCTCTCGGGTAACGCTGGAATAAAGATTATTACAGCAGTCACTACTCATTAGGGTTTTTACGGCAACATAACCATCTTCGCCAATGCACAAGACCATACCTTGTGAACTGCTAAGCATAAGCACAATGCCGGCCAAGACCATGAAGCAATGACTATAGATTTTTCTACGTGTCAATTTCATTGTTAAAAAAACCACTCATATAGGCTTTTCCAGCCCAGAAAACCAAGAGCCATTTTATAATACCTCAAAATGAACACAGGTGCAACGAAAAAGTTACGCTCAATGTCTATAAAAGTTCATATTAACTGACATTTCCCATATTAAAGGCTTGGCTACGCAACCAAGCCCTCCAATTCCACAATAATATCAAAATCTTCCTCGAATTGCAATCCGCCAGAGAGAACTAAAAGGGTCAGGTGATTTTTCTCGGATTGTTTTCTCGGTCTTCCTCTCGGTCGGAGGGTTGATGTCAGTTCCAGTCGTGTGGCGGTTTGTGTTACCTATTGGTCACGGCCATACGGACAGCCATGTTTTATACAGTTGGTCGGTTTTTGCTGGTCACAATCAGGCAAAGATTCATTTGCCAACCGGATGGTTATTGTATATCGTAACGGTTCGTAAGCTTTTTGGTACATTGTAAGATCGGATTTGATATGATAATTGTCGTTACCGGAATGGTTGGCGTTGATAAGAAAAACTATCTTGAGAAAGTATGTCAATTCGCCGGCGAGAGAGGACAAGAGGTGCTGCTGTGCAACGTCGGCGACCGGATGTACGCCGAGGCGCCAGATATTCCGCCCGGCAAAATCTTAGATATACCGATGAAAAGACTAAGCTCACTTCGCCGCAGCGTGTTTAAAGACATCATCGCCAAAGCCCAAAAGGCCCCCAACCTGATAGTCAATACTCACGCAACCTTCCGCTGGCGGCACGGACTGTTTCCGGCGGTGGATTTCGACCAGATGCGTCAGCTCAACGCCGATATGTATATCTGCCTGATTGACGGCGTAATCGCACTGCACACCCGGCTTGAAGCTGAACACTCCGCCGAACACACGCTGAAAGATTTGATTGTCTGGCGGGAAGAAGAGATTATCGGCACGGAAATGCTGTGCAAAGGTATTAACGAAAGGATTCCTTTTTACTGCCTTGCCCGCGGCACCGAAGCCGAAACCACCGAAACATTCTACGGACTTATCTTTGACGGTCGAACCCAAAAAGCATATTTGAGTTTTCCTATGACCGTAGTTAACGATATGGAAGATGTTAAGAATGAAATTGACGAATTTCGGCAATTGATGAAGCAATCATTTATCTGCTTTGACCCGGGCGATTTGGAAGAATCGTATCTGCCGCAAAAGGCCCGGCGAGCAAGCCAAAAAGGATTGGACTATGTCGAGGTAACAGCATTGGGTCAGAAAGTTCGGCTGGATTTACACGAGGTTCAGCAAATCGAACGTGATATTAACAGCCAGATATATGCCCGTGATTTTATGCTCATTGACCAGTCGGAAATGATAATCAGCTTTATTCCGACCTTAGACGATGGACGAGCCGCGATATCCAGTGGGGTTGAAAGAGAGCTCCAGCACGCTCACGAGGCGGCCAAAGAAGTTTACGTCATCTGGACGGCAAAGCAGAATCCTTCGGTCTTTGTTACTCAAACGGCAACAAAAGTCTTTAACAATATGGCCGACGCAGCGGAGTTTTTCAAAAAAAAGAAATATATAAAAAGAAATTAGATGTCGAATATCGAATACCAAATATCAGATAAGGAATTGGCCGGCTGTATCGACCATACACTGCTCGATGCTACGGCGACAAAAGAGCAAATCGAACAGTTGTGCCGGGAGGCTATAGACTTCGGGTTCCATACGGTATGCGTGAACGGACGATGGGTGGCTTTGGTGGCTGAACTGTTAACCGGCTCGAAGGTTGCTGTCGGCGGTGTAGTGAGTCTGCCGCTTGGGGCCGACTCGACCAAAATCAAAGTTGCTCAGGCCAAAGATGCTATTTTTGCCGGGGCCGATGAGATTGATATGGTCGCTGATTTGGCGGCGATAATCGAAGGTAACTCAAAATATCTGCAAAGGCAAATACAGGCGGTGCTGAAAGTATGCCGCTCGATGAGGCCTGCGGTTGTGCTCAAGGTGATAATCGAATCGGCTGCCCTTAACCACGACCAAAAGATATTCGCCTGCCAGGCAACGGACAGGTGCGACGTAGATTTTATAAAGACCAGCACGGGAATGAATTCTGCCGGCGGAGCAACCATCGAGGATATAAAACTGATGAAAGAAACAGCTCCGAACTGTAAGATAAAGGCAGCCGGCGGGATAAGAACAGCAAAACAGGCCCTTGAAATGTTAGCCGCAGGCGCTGAAAGGATAGGCACTTCTTCGAGCGTACAGATTATAAACGATTTCAGGGCAGGACAACCACAATGACGACATTAACAGTTGCCAAAACGGATAAACGTATTCTTTGCAGACTGCACTATAAAAAAATTTGTGCATCCATAGATTTGCCGGCTTTAAGCGAAATGTTTTCCGGTCTAAAATCGGCCTCGATTCTCGGCGGCAATCCGGCCAAGGCGGATGCGGACAGATTCAGCTACTGGGCCGCCGAGCCGAAAGAGATATTTGAATTCAGAGCGGGACAAAAAGAACCATTCGGAAAACTGCAAAAAAAACTGGATAAATATAAGTTAGTGGATTCCCGCTTTCGCGGGAATGACAAGGGATGGGACGATGACCTGCCGAAGGGGATTTTTTGCGGTGGATGGATTGGATATTTTAGCTACGAACTCGGCAGATATATTGAAAAGCTCCCGGAGACTACAACAGATGACCTTCAAATGCCGCTGATTCGGCTGTGCTTCTACGACCGTCTTATCGCCTATGACCATATCGAAGGAGCTTGCTGGTTAATTGCTCTGCAGTTGTCGAACGATTCCGAGAAGATAGAAGATAAACTCACCACCCTGGAACAGTTGCTGATTGAATCCCAAAAAATCCGCGTGCCGCACCCTCGCGCTGCCGACCTTGACAATATAGATTTTTCACAAATTTGCTGCAATATGGATAAAGACCACTATATGCGAACGGTCGAGAAAATAAAACGCTATATCTACGACGGCGAGGTCTATCAGATTAATTTCTCACAGCGATTTGAATGTGATTACGATGCCAGGCCAATAAAGCTCTATCACTGGCAAAACCATTACAACCCAAGCGACTACGCTGCTTACATCGACGGCGGCAGTTTTCATATCGTCAGCGCATCGCCTGAGATGTTTATAACGATTGATGACGGCCTTATCAGAACCAAGCCGATAAAAGGTACTCGACGGCGAATAAACGATGCGGGCCGGGGTAAACAAATCAACGTGAAAAATTTCAATGAATTGCTTCACAGCAAAAAAGAGCAAGCCGAGCTGAATATGATAATCGACCTGGAGCGTAACGATGTGGCTAAAATCTGCAAACCGGGGACAAGAGAAGTAATCCAGACCAGGACAATTGAAAGCTATCCGACGGTTTTTCACGCTGTGGCGACCGTAGCCGGGCAGCTTCGGGACGAAATTACATTCTGCGATATTCTAAAGGCGATGTTTCCCGGCGGCTCTATTACCGGCGCTCCGAAAATCCGCTCGATGGAAATTATCGACGAAACCGAGCCAACGAGCCGAGGCGTTTATACCGGCAGCATTGGCTTTATCGGTATAGACGGCTGTGCTTGCTTGAATATCGCCATACGAACGATTATTATCACAAACCAAAAGGCCTTTGCCCAGACCGGCGGTGGAATAGTTGCAGATTCCGAACCCCAAGCTGAGTGGGCTGAGACAATCACAAAAGCAAGGGCACTATTAGCAGGAATAAAAGCAACGCAAAAAAGCAGGCGACAGATAGTAGATATAAAAAAGATAAATACGAAATCCAAAGTACGAAGCTACAAAAAGCACGAAGCACAAAATATGATGTAAGATGCCGGAAAAAGTTTTTCTTAACGATAAATTAGTCGATATCGCCAAGGCCTGCATATCCGTAACTGATAGCGGTTTTTTGTATGGAGCAGGGCTTTTCGAGACGATGCGAAGCTACGGCGGCGTGGTCTTCGCTCTGAAAGACCACTTAGACAGATTGTTTTTTAGCGCCCGTGCCCTGTCGATAAATCGCACATACGACAGAAAATATATCACTGATGCTATCTATAAAGTCCTGCGAGCGAATAAATTAACCGATGCCCGTTTGCGATTGACGATGACCAACGGCCCAATGTCCCAATCGGATGACCATCGCAAATCAACACTTCTCATCACCGCCACAAAGCTCCAGCCTTACCCGGCTGAATATTATAAAAAAGGTGTTCTGGTGATGCTCTGCCCATTCAGGCAGAACGCCGGCGAGCCAACTTGCGGACACAAAACGACAAGCTATTTCTCGCGTATGATTGCGTTAAATCGTGCACATCAAAAAAGGGCCGCCGAAGCGTTATGGTTCACAGTAGATAATCGCTTAGCCGAAGGGTCCATAAGCAATGTGTTTCTTGTCAAAGATTCTGTCCTTTATACGGCGCCGATTGAAACACCTGTCCTTGCGGGCGTAGCGAGAAAGACCGTCTGCCAAATCGCCTTAAAAAACTCTATCAAATTAGTTGAAAAAGAACTATACATAGACGATGTGCTGGCTGCCGATGAGATTTTCCTGACAAATGTTATTATGCAGATTATGCCGGTAACCGCAGTAGAAAAGCACACGGTAGGCGATGGCAAGGTCGGTACGATGGTAAAAAAACTACAAAAAGATTTCGATGAATTTATCAAAAAAGAATGTCAAACAAGGAATAAGTGTGAACAAAGCAAATGAAGATAAAAGATATTGCAGAGCGAATTGAAAAAATAGTCCCGCTAAAATTAGCACAGGACTGGGACAACGTCGGGCTGCTCATCGGCGATGCGCAGAAAAACGTAAAAAAAATTCTGCTGACCATCGATGTAACCGGCGATGTTGTTGCTGAGGCCAAAAAACTAAAAACAGACCTGATTGTAAGTTATCATCCGGTAATCTGGGACGGCTTGAAAAAAATTACATCAGAACCTCCGAACAGCACTGTGTATGAATTGATTCGCCGGGGGATTGCTGTCTTTTCGATACATACCGCCCTGGATGCTGTTACGGGCGGAGTCAACGACGGCCTTGCTGAGATTGTTGGCATTGAAGATGGAAAGCCGATTGGTGATTACGTTGATAATCCAGCGGGAGATAATTACAAACTCGTTGTCTTTGTTCCTGTCGAATCATTGGCCAATGTTTCAAATGCGGTTTTCGCCGCCGGCGCAGGGGCAATGGGCGGTTACAGCCACTGCGGCTTCAGCGCCGATGGAACGGGGACTTTTTTGCCTCTGGAAGGCTCAAAGCCGGCTATTGGGAAAAAAGGGGAACTGGAAAATGTTCCGGAGATAAGATTCGAGACGATTGTGCCGGCTGAAAAACTCGATGCGGTTGTTACGGCAATGAAAAATGCGCATCCTTACGAGATGCCGGCCTTTGATATTGTCAAACTCTACAACAGCCAAAACAAATTCGGCCTTGGCAGAATCGGCAAATTAGCCAAGCCCTTACGAATAAAACAGATTATCCAGAGGATAAAAAAACATACCGGTGCGAAGGCCGTCGGTCTGATTGGAAACGACAAACGGCTGGTAAAAACAGCGGCGGTCTGCGCCGGCTCGTGCGGTAAGATTATCAATTCGGTTATCGCTGCAAAGGCCGACCTGTATCTCACCGGCGAACTGAAACACCATCAGGCATTAGCCGCACAGGAAGCAGACCTGACCTGTATCTGCCTGAGCCATACCGTCTCGGAACGGTTCATATTGAAAAAATTCGCCAAACAGTTGCAAAAACAGCTAAATTCAGTAACAATAAGAGTGAGCAAAAAGGATGCAGACCCATTTAAGTGGAAAAACCTATGACGGAAGAACAGAAGACAGAGGTCAGAGAACAGAAGGCAGAAGACAGAATACAGAATACAGAGGTCAGAAGTCAGAAGACAGAGGTCAGAAGTCAGAAGACAGAAGTCGGAAGACAGAAGTCAGAATATCGAACGTTGGATAAAGAACAGGCCGATTTTCCACAGCAGGAACAGGACATTGAGACGACGGTCGAGACGGTTGTGGAGGCGGTTTTATTCGCCAGCGATGAGCCGCTCTCTGAGGCCCGTCTGGCCAACATTGTTGAGACATCCGTAAAGCAAGTCCGTCAATGTATCAAAGACCTGAACGATAAATATCAAGCCAACAATAATGCCTTCAGGATAGAGCAGATCGCCGGCGGTCATCAAATGCTCACTTTGAGTCCTTATAACTATTGGCTGAAAAAATTACTTCGTGCCCGCAGCGAGAGCAAACTAAGCCCCGCCGCCGTGGAGACCCTTGCCATAATTGCATACAAGCAGCCGGTTATGCGGGCTGATATCGAGGTCGTCAGGGGTGTTTCCGCCGGCGAGGTAATTCGAACTCTTTGCTATAAAGGCCTGGTTAAGATAGTAGGCCGAGCCGAAGTTTTAGGCAGGCCGATGCTCTACGGCACGACAAAGAAATTCCTGGAAGTCTTCGGCCTTAACACACTCAAAGACCTGCCGAAAATTGAAGATTTCAAAAAGCCGCCTGCCTGAGCAAAGCCCCTAACCCTGCGTAGCCGGAACCAAAGAGAGTTGGATAAAAGGCTGACGCCTCAGCGAAACCGTCTTCTGCTCATAAGCATCCATCTTATTCGCACGACCACAATCTCCCTCCACACCCTCTTCGAGGGAGGGAGATTGCTTGAGCTGAAACTAAAAGGTTTCGCTGCTGCCGGGCCAATCAAAGCTGTCGCCAAATAAAAAACGATTTGGCACCATCTTTGAAGCGGCCCTACACATTACTGATACTAAAGATTAATCCTTCGTTTTTTCTATGTCGGACAAAACTAATCCCACGGCAGTACTTCTATGTCAGGCTTAACTGCATGAGCAGGGCGCGGATGCTCATCGTTGAAAACGTACATATCGTCCTGGTCCTCGATTACGACAAAACTCTCATCAATTGAGCCGTCCGGATTTATTACATTATCGAGTGCAAGTTTCAGATGTTTGGCCAGAAACTTGTAGGCGCCGGTGCGCTTTGAAATGCCGTAATCATGTCCCTCATCGGGAAGGTGGACATTCTCCACACGAGCTTCTGCGCCAAAGAGATGATAGACATTGCGGATATAGGGAAGCTCGACGTTCGGCGTGTTCTTGGTCCAGTCCTTGCCGTTGGAGATTAGCAACTGCGGGCGCGGTGCAGCTAAAGCGGCAATATCTGTATTATTTGTCTCGTGGGTGTCACTTTTGTGGATGGGCATACCGCTTTCGCAGTTGCATCCGCCGAAGAAGTGCGCTGAGACCATTACGGTAGGGACAGAGACGGCGATTCGGTCATCGACTGCTGTTACAAGAAACGATTGTGTCCCTCCGCCGGACGCCCCCGTTACGCCGATGCGCTTGGGGTCCACGTCTTTGAGTGAAGTAAGAAAGTCGATGGCACGGATACTGTTCCAGAGCTGCAATTTAAGGACCTTCGGCCGCCTATGCTGCCATCCTGCGTTTTTCCAGTCACCATATCCCACCATATCGTAAGAGAAAACAACCGCACCCATACGAGCCAGCGTTGCACATCGCTTCTGCATATCGGGTCGAAATCTTCCATAGTCATTGGGTTTGCTCCAGTGGCCGTGCGGACAAAGCACCGCTGCAAAAGGCCTCTTGCCTTTCCGTGGGCGATACAGATTTCCCGTTACAAAAACACCGGGCAGACTTTCAAACGCCACGTTTTCCACCGTGTAGTACTTATACTTGCGCTTGCTGTGAATGATAGGATTCAGAGCGCACTTTTTGGGCATAGGCAAAAGTTCTGCTCCGCGAAGAATGCCCTTGCGAATGCGCCCGGCCCGGACCTTCCATTCAGCTAAGTTAGAGTAGCTGCGAGCAAACTTGGCGAGCTGTTCTTTGGCGGCCTCCTCACTATGATAATTTCCCTGACAAAGCTGCGGCTTTTTACTCTCAGCACCTTGAACAACTCTGCCTGAAAATACAACTGCAAACATTGATATGCTGATAACAATAACTCTGCGAATACCGACCGATGGACTTTTCATTTGACACCTCATAATATCTTTCTGCGTATTAATTTCATTTGATAATCATATTCATCACCATTGCGCCAGCGGCTTTACCTGCACTTTCGTAACTACCTCCCTGGCTTTCCACACCGGCGATAGCAAAATTGCCACCCGCACGCTGCCCTTTGCGTTGGGCAATCGAACTATAAGTCGGCTGACACCCTTGTTGGTTTTCTGGGGCGGTTTTTGTTCAGCCGACTCCACCATGAATTCAGCGACGGAAGGTGACAAGATGCGTGCGATAAGCTTTCTGCCGCCAAGGGTAAGTACTGCGGTATCTTTTTCCTTTATATCGATTTTAGCATCGGTTGTCATAGCCCAGACGACCTCACAGGGTTTTTCGATATCGAACTCGTCCTGCACAAGAACCGCCCGCCGATTCTCGAGAATTGCGACACCTCTTGTTACCTTGTTTGCAAACTTTTTGTAAGCACTCGTCAGGTCAACAAGGACAAAAGCAGAGGACTTTTTTGACTCAAATTTGATGAACTTTGATGTTGCCAATGGGTCCTGGTCCTCGCCGTCCAGTAGCGGGACGTTATGACTTTTCGAATTCAAGCGGTAATAGCTCCACCGCCTGCCACCTCTTTTTCCGTCCCAGTAACCGGGCAGATTATAATTTTCCGAGCCGAGGTCGCGTGCCCATCGAACGCCCAGAGCATCAAGCTCGAAGTTGCCCAAATCGAGATGGCCATGATTGACCTGGTTATAGCCGGCCTTGACACCAACAAACAATGCTTCCGGGTCGTCCCAGGCACTGCGGAATACCGCTATCTCTACATGGCCGCGGAAATAGCGGTCGAGGTCTTTGGCTGCAGGTCTTGCCTCTGGAACCGGCACATACCAGACTACGTGCTGTGCTCTGGCATCGCGTTTGGCAAGTTCAGCATGCTCGGATTCGGCGAACAACGGGTTATGATATACCCGAGCGAGCCAGAACATACACGGCATAGGTTTCCTCGAGCTTTTCTCTCCGCAGTCAGCAAGGTTCAGAAACAGCCCCGTCGGGCCGGTCATATATATAGGGAAATTTCCCGATTCCGCCAGGCCTTTGATTTGCAGCAGTCCGAAGTCTGTTCCCAAAGCGGTTTGAAGCGCCGCCAGGCCGTAAGCCGTGTAATGCGTGGCATAACTCCAGTAACCAGGCCCTTCCCCCCACGCGCCATCGGGGCCGTAGCTGGCCAGAGCACGCGGCAGCGACTGAACGGCAGCAGGGATTATTTGCTCGGCGTACGTCGGGTCGGATTCCGCAATAGCCAGGGCACCGGTTATCAGTCCGCCGTTGCAGACCTGGTTCCAGTTAAATTCGCTTTTACTCCACCAGGCGGCCTTCTCGTAGGCGCTCAGCCCCGGCTCCAGACCGTTTTTGATTAAGCCGGCCTTGATTTTTTCGCGTGTTTTGACATCGAGATAAGAGTAGAGCCAGTCATAACCGAGGCCGACCGCGTGGGACATCTCAGCGGTGTCGAGAAAGTGAGACGGGTTCCAGTCTTTGAATGCACAGACGGTCAGCAGGTTTTCCACCGCTTTTTCGGCATACTTCTGCTCGCCCGTCCATCTGTACGCAAGGCCGAGGGCGTAAATTCGATGCAGGCATTCTCTGCTGACATGAAGAAGGCGCGGCCCAATCTTCCTGTAAGTAAGCATCGGCTTTTCAGTGTAGGCATCTGCCTGCTCAAGAACGTCCTTCAAACACTTCTGCAGAACCTTATCTTTCGCATACAGTTTTTTCAGACGCTTCAGGTCCTCATCCTTCAACATCAATCGGGGATGGTTTTTATCGAGTGTCTTAAGAACCGCAGAAGGATCTACAGTAACTTCCTTAGCCGGTGCCAAAGCTGGATGACAACAACTCAGGATGACCACCAGCGTAACAAATCTACATACATTTGCCATAATTTACCTTATAAAAGTATAACCCTAAGTTTTATGGTAATGATATTTCCTCAAGGGAGAAGGGGACTTTTACTGTAGTTTCTGATACCACAACCTCCAGTTCACATTTATTCACGTTGGATATATCCTCGCGAAAGTCGTAAGAATACTCATTGCCAAAACCCATACCTCCACTTTTATTAACCTTACTCCCATCATCTCTGAGCATAGCTAATGATGTTATTCTTTTGTGTCCTCCATCTATCTCAACCTTAATCCTGGTGCCCTTAATGGATTTAATCCTGAAATTTAATTTATCGAGCACAGGATTTCCCGTGGACTCTTTACCGACCAGCTTTTGAACGTTTTCCAGGACAACCGTTTCCTTAACAATATCTGTTACTACCTCTATATAACCTTCGAGTTGTTTCAATCTCCTGGCATTTTTCGTCGGCGTTTCCGCCCTTAATGTCAATTCCTTCTTTCTGTTCTTTTTCTCACGAGTGAAGATTTGGGCCTGGTGCACGCGCGGACTTTTATCTGAGACCAAATCTTTGTTAAAGTCATCCAACAAATTCAGCAACACAGGTTTCTCACACCTGACGGGACAATGTCCTTGGTTCCAGCTAAC
>JADFJC010000012.1 GCA_022566315.1 Planctomycetota bacterium | reverse complement strand
CAGCTCTGATTAATTTGAGCCATTTTTCAATATCAGTAGAATTTGACTGCGGTTTTGCCATTATTTCGCTTCTCGTGAACCAGAAACCATAAAGCCACAGATACCCGCCCTTTCGACCCTTCGGCTACGCCCTGGGCAAGCTCGGCACAAACACAAGCCTTACATAGTCCTATTTAACCACGAACAACACGAACGCACAAAGAAAAATCAGCCATTGATTTTCGAGGATTAGGCAAACAATAAGAAAATCCTTCAAAATGTTGCTTTTTGCCCTTGACGGGAAGATAGCTAATTTGGTATAAATAAGGATGAACCTCTGTCCGCTCAATCGGTCATCTTTGGCTTGGGCTTTTGAAGGAAGGTGGTGGTTACACATCGTAAAAAACCTATCCTGGGCAGCTACGAAAAATTTACGATTCGCGATGTTTGATGTTTATTGGAAACAAAGAATGTTTTGGTGTGTGGCCAAAACCTGATTATATTAACCTTTTTTGAAGGAGGACTATTATGTCTAAGAAATTGATTTATTTGGTTTCTTTTGTTTTGGTGCTTGGTGTTACTGTGAGCGCTGACGCCGGCACCGATGCCTTTCAAGAAGTCGGCGGTATGGTTGTGATGGAGGGAGAGAACTTTCACGCGGCAGACGGACGCACTGATGAAAACAACTATGAGTGGCGCATCAGCAACACGCAGGCCGGCTTTGTCGGCACCGGGTATGTGGACACACCCGGCCCTAAAGGCACTAATGGCGAGTGGGCCAACGCCTGTGAGGTGACCTACGAGATTAAATTCTCCACGCCGGGCCAATACTCGGTATGGGTGCGTCGCTACGCGCTCAACAATGCCACCAACTCGTGTCGGGTCGGTCTGGACGGGGGCCAAGACTTAAGGGAACAGGTCAACAGCGACTATAACCAGTGGATCTGGAAGCTCGTGGAGGGAACCATCGAGGTCACTGCCGGCCCGCACACATTCAACTTGCGTCGGCGTGAGTCGGAATATAAGGTGGACCGGATCCTGCTGACGACGGACAGCGCTTATACGCCAACCGGCGACGGGCCTCCTGAAAGCCCGCGTGGCATCCCCGCAAATGCCGCAAATGCCTCTAACCCGTATCCGGCTGATATGGAACCAGATGCGCCTTATAAGGTGGTTCTTAGCTGGACGCCGGGAGAATTTGCAGCCCCAACGAACGGGCACAAAGTTTATTTTGGTGAGAACTTCAACGACGTCAACGATGCCATTGGTGGCGTCGCTCAGGATGCCAACAGCTATGCTCCTGCCCAACGCCTTGATTTTGGCACGACTTACTACTGGCGGGTCGATGAAGTCAATGCTCCACCCACCAGCCAAATAGAGTTCAAAGGCGAAGTCTGGAGCTTTACGACTGAGCCGGTTGCTTATCCTATTGCCGGCGAGAACATAATCGCCACAGCTTCCAGCACGGGCCAACCAGGTATGGGCCCTGAAAATACCATCAACGGCTTGGGACTGGATGCTAATGACCTGCACTCGACGGAAGCGACGGATATGTGGCTTAGCAGCGATGAACCGAACGGGGCCTGGATCGAATATGAGCTCGACAAGGTTCACAAACTGCATGAGATGTGGGTATGGAACTCGAATCAGAATTTGGAGTCAGTGCTCGGTTTCGGGCTCAAGGATGTTACGATCGAGTATTCGACCAACGGCACCGACTATACGACATTGGGTACTACTCATGAGTTTGCCCGGGCGCCTGGAACGCCCGATTATGCACACAATACCACGGTTGATTTTGGTGGCGTAACAGCAAAGTTCGTCAGGCTTACAGCTAACAGCAACTGGGGAGGCATCCTGCCCCAATATGGTCTGAGCGAGGTGCGATTCTTCAGCATACCCGTCTTTGCAAGAGAACCCAGCCCGGATTCGGGCACAACAGATGTCGCTGTGGATGTAACCCTCGGCTTCAGAGCGGGAAGGGAGGCAGCCCAGCACGATGTGTACTTGAGCACCGACGAGCAGGCTGTGATTGACAGTACTGCCGGCGTTACCACCGTGACCGAGACCAGCTATGGTCCCTTGTCCCTTGATTTAGGCACGACTTACTACTGGAAGATTAATGAGGTCAATGAGGCCGAGACCACCACAACCTGGCAAGGCGAAATCTGGAACTTTACGACACCCGAGTTCTTTGTTGTGGACGGTTTCGAGGACTACAATGACTATCCGCCCGACGAGATATGGTCTACGTGGGTAGACGGATACGGCGTCCCGGCAAACGGCGCCACAGCAGGTTATCCTGCTCCAGATTTTCTCGCGGGTGAACATTACGTTGAGACTACGATTGTTCACGGCGGCGAGCAGGCGATGCCGTTTTTCTACGACAACACCGGTACCGCAACATATTCAGAGGGCGAACGTACCTTTGCTGTTCCGCAGGATTGGACTAAAGCCGGCGTTCAGACATTGGCGCTGTACTTCAACGGCACTCCGGGCAACACCGGGCAGTTGTATGTGAAAGTCAACGGCTCTAAGGTTGTCTATGACGGTGATGCCGGTAACTTAGCGCGAGCAGGGTGGCAAGCATGGAATATCGACCTTGCATCGTTCGGCACAAACCTGCAGAGTGTTACGACGCTGGGTATTGGGATTGACGGCAGTGGTGCCAGTGGTACATTGTACTTTGACGATATCAGGCTGTATTCTTATAGCCGTCAGTTCATCACACCGGCCGAGCCCAACAGCGTTGGTCTGTTAGTACATCTTGGCTTTGACGATGGATTCGGCACTATCGCCGGTGACTTAAGTGGCAACGGCAACGTCGGAACCCTCATGGGTGACCCACAGTGGGTGGCTGGAAAGATAGGTGGTGCACTGGACTTTGGCGGCGACGGGGACCACGTGCTTGACGACGACGGTGAAAACTACATCAATGGTTTGGACGCCTTGACGGTATGTATGTGGATCAAGTCTAACCTAATCGACACTGATAAGGGTTTCCTCCATTGTATAGACCCTTCCGGGCAGGACCGCGTAGTCAGTATGCGCTATGACTCAGCCGGTTCAAGTTTCGGGGGCGATGACATACTTAAGATGGGAGTACAATCGACCGGTGGCGAGCAGCAATTAGAAAGCTCCGCCAACCTTCAGACCACCGAGTGGCAGCATGTTACGATGACCTGGGTCAGCGAAGGCCTCATAATGTTCTACGTTAATGGAGTAGAGGACACGCCGGCAGGCCGCAACGGTCCAAACAACGGTGGTACAGTGTCGCAATGCGAAAAGTTGATTATCGGCAAAGGTGGCAAAGATGAACTTGACAGTGACGGCTGGGACGGGCTCATCGATGACGTCCGCATCTACAACCGTGTTCTGTCGCAAGCTGAGATTGCGTGGCTTGCCGGCATGACTTTGCCGTTTGACAAGCCGTTTTGACATGAATGAAGACGGTGTGGTCTATGCCGAGCTAACGGATTCACAGCTTGATGAGCAGTTTTGACTGGAGACGTAGGTAAATGGATTTGTATCAATTCGGGGCCTATACCGATTCGGTATAGGCCCCGGTTGTTTTCATAAGCGTGATTGTTGTTTTAGCAAGACGGCCACGCATTGTATCCAGCTTAGGAGTCTCCGGTTAAATAGTTTATCGAGAGTAATAGGGGAACATGAATGATCAAAACATTACTTGTCAAGTTTCCTGATTGCATAAGACGTACACAATTTTTGTGCGTTGCCGTGGTGCTCTTGCTCCTTGCCGCCAGTGGATTGAGCCAGGCCGACGATGTGTTAAGCTCCCTGGTGGGGCGCTGGGATTTTGACGACGCCACTGGCAAAGACCTGTCGGGCAACGGCAACGACGCAGTGCTCGGAGGCGCTCGCATCTATTCCCTCGGCAAAGGCCGGGCATGTCTCGAACTCATGCCCGACGCCGAGCCGATGCGGATTCCAGCATCGGAGGATTCGCCATTAGCCATCTCTCGCGGAACGGTATCTTTCTGGCTGAATGTGGCCTGGGAGAATAGCGCAACCATTCTGAAGTACGACAATGGCGCTATTCAGCTCAATGTCTATCGCCGCCATTTTCAGCCGCGTTTCACTGGCGAAGACGATTTCAAGTACTCCAGCCTAATTCTGGATTACGACTGGCCAAAGTATGATATGCGCGAGTGGGCCTTTTATCCACATGTCAAGGCTGCCGTCGGCGATTCGGAATGGCACCATTTCGCCGTGGCCTATGACGATCAGGGCAAAAGGATCATCGGGTGGCGGGACGGCGAGCTAATCTCCGTCGTCGATTTATCTACCACGGCGATGGAACCGCTTGCACGCGAGGATTTGGAAGCAATCCAGGTCGGAGACGGGTTTGTCGGGTACATTGACGATATTCGCATCTACAACAGGGTGCTCACCGATGCTGATATGCTCAAGATATTCAACTCGACCAAATCCGTCTATGCAGGCCGGCACGACACGAATCCTACTGACAAAGAAATGGACGTATATAAGTACCAGAAGGAGGACCACACTCTCTATCAGGCGTGGTTGCAATACAATCGGCCCTCTGAGCGACTCGGGGAGAACTGCTTCAAACGCATAGTCGCTGAAGGCTCGAATTCGACCGTTCAGACGGCGGCAGCGGAGTTGACCGATGCTGTAGAATCGATGTTCGACTTCAAGCCTTCAGTTAGAACAAAGCCCGTCTCCGGTTCGAAAGTTGTTCTGGGAACAGCCGAAACGTCGAGTTGGATCCGCGACAGAGCCGACAAGCTGGAACTGGGTCGGATTAAAAACGACGGATTCATCATTAAAGCGGTGGAAGACGGCGGTGACACAACATTGGTCATTGCGGGAAATGTTCCGGCAGGCGTCATTTTTGGCGCGTTCGACCTGATTCGCCGCATACAGTTGGGACAGGATCCGCGCCAGCTCGATGTCCTGGAGAATCCGCGGATTCCCATCCGAATGGTCGATCATTGGGCCTACTTTCGCGGTTTCTTGGGCGACAAGTGGCGCGGAGGCGGCAGAGACAACTCGATCTACAGTTGGGAAGAGTTGCGTACGGGCGATACGAAGCTGATCCGCGACTGGGTGCGCATGATGTCGTCCGCCGGTTGGAACGCCATCTGTCCGAGCGAGGTCAACTGGTGCTACCGCAATAATTTTCTCGAGCATCTCGATGAGGTGGAGATCCTCGCCGGGATATGTCGGGATTACGGCATCACACTCTATTGGAGCCCGAGCTACCTGCTTGCGCTGGAGCAGGAGACGGCCGACCAACTCTATGCAAGAGTGCCTGATTTCGGTGGTTATATGCTCAAGCTGGGGTCCGAAAAACAGAACGGCGATCCGCGTCCGGCGATGGTCAACCGTATCGCTGATACTCTGTTACCTTATGGCGGCTACACCTTGGTCCGTGGTTTCGTCTATGGCAATTATCGCTATACCCCGGAGCCCTATCGCAACCTCATTCCTCATGATATCTTCGCTCCGGAAGACGGCAACTTCCGCGATAACGTGATCATCATACCCAAGGGAAGCCCGCTGGACTGGGATTTTTCCGCGCCCATCCCGGCGCTCGACGGCGCAATGCAGAAGAACCTCTGCGGAAGTGAATTGGTCATTGATAAAGGGTGGCCGGTTTCATGGGTCGAGAAATGGAAGTGGTGGCTGGAACAGGATAATTACCGAAAGGGACCTGGCAGTTTGAACAAGTTTGATGTGGATTGCATTATGGGTGTTTCGATGATCAGCCCTTCGCCCGCCTGGACAAAGTGCCCATTGAATATGGTGAACTATTACGGACTGGGGCGCCTGGCATGGAATCCTGATCGAACGGTCGACGAGATATATACCGAATGGATTAAGCAGACTTTCGGCGACGACCCGGACGTGCTCGAAGCCATCAAGACGATACTTTTGTTGTCTGACGACGCGACTCGCAAATTCTACATGTACCGTGGGTACCGCGGCATCTGGATCGATACGGGCGACGATGAGGACATGATCCAGGACAAGACCACTCACACGATAAATCGTAAAGGCATCGGCGTCAAGAGCCCCAAGCTGCAGGAACGAACGCTGGCACAGTACGCACCCGGCCTGCGTGAAGTCTATGGCGACCGCATGAAGGGCGAAGAGTTTCTCACGTCCTTTCATTTTGTGGACCACGACTACCGTCTTTCGATCGGGCGCACTGTGATTCAGGACTTCTACGCGAACCTGGACGAGGCCGTGCAACTGGCCGAACAACTGCCGGAAATCTGGAAGCGGATTGAGGGTAAAGTGGACAAGCACCGGTTCGCCTACACATTGGAAACGCTCAATGACTTCAGCGAAGACGCGAAGGGTCGTCGCGACAAGACGGTGCGGGCGTTTGAAAAGGTCTCCGGAAGCAAAGCCGCTGATGTAACGTCCGAGCTGACCGCGTCGAAACTGGCTTCGGTTCACGTCTATAATGTGCGGCATTACGGCGCTAAAGCCGACGGGATCACTAACGACGCGCCGGCTATCAACAAGGCCATCGATGCATGTAACGCCGCCGGCGGCGGTACCGTTTTCGTCCCGACAGGCATCTACGGTTCCGGCTCAATCCAATTGAAAAGCAATGTCACGCTTGCCCTGGACAAAGGCGCTGTCTTGAAGGCCCTGGCGGGAGTGATGAATCCCTGGGAACCGAACCCGAACGACAAAGGTCTGATGGATTCGGCTTATTACCATTGGCAGGCGTCATTGATATGGGGTGAAAACCTGGAAAACGTGAGAATTCTCGGGCCGGGTACCCTCGACGGCGCAGCGCTCACCCGAAGCAGCAAGGTGAAGAAGGGGACCGGAGATAAAGGGATTGCTCTGAAGCTTTGCCGGAACGTCGAGATCCGAAACTTGAACATACGCCAGGGAGGTCACTACGCCATCCTGGCTACAGGTTGCGAAGATATGCTTATCGACAACGTAACCATCAAAACCAGCCGGGACGGACTCAACCTGTCTCAGTGTAAAGACGTTCTGGTCGTTAACTGCCATATCGACGCCGTGCGGTATGAAGACGGCTACCCCGCCGGTGGTGACGATGCGATTAAACTCGGCAGCGATCTGTCCCTCGGCAAAGCTCGACCGAGCGAAAACATAACCGTCCGGAACTGCTTTCTCGCAAGCGGGTGCAACGCTCTCCAATTCGGCACGGAGACCATAGGCTCGTTCAAAAACATCCGTTTCGAGAACATCCGGATCCTGCGTGCCGGTAAAGCCGGTATAAGCATCACCTCGAACGACGGCAGCGTCCTCGACGGCATTCACTACAAAGACATAAGGATGGAGAAAACCTTTGTGCCGATCTTCATCAAGGTCTCGGATGTAGCCCGCGTGCCCGAAGGTACGTACAAACGCGGCGCCATCCGAAACGTCACCTTCGAGAACATAACGGCGACCGACTGTTTCTCCTATTTCAAGAACAGGAAGATGCCTTCCGTTATCTGGGGAAAGCCCGGAAGTCCCATAGAAAACATCGAGTTCAAGAATGTCCGGATAACAGCGAAGGGCGGGCGCCCGGCTTTGGAGGCTTCCCTGTACCCGGAAGAAAACGACGAACGTTTCCCGCGCAAAGTAGGAGCGATTCCCGCTTATGCCTGGTATCTGCGTCACGTCAGGAATGTCCGTTTCCTTAACTGCCGCTTCGGGTTCGAGAAGAATGACGACCGGCCGGCACTGGTTATCGACGACGGGGAAAATGTCACTTTGGAACAGTGCGACCTCCAGAAAGGTACCGATTGCGTTTCTCGTGTTGCAATCCGCAATGCCGCCGGGTTTGACTGACAGCCGATAATATGGTAGAAAAAGGGATGTAGTGGTTTTTGAAAGACTTTTTCTTTAACAGCAAAAAGAGGTTGATTATGAGCAGCCGAAGAGGGTTTACCCCGTTAGAAATGAAGGTTTCTAATCGGGGAACCAAAAGATTTATAACGGGCTTTACGCTAATAGAGCTTCTGGTGGTGATCGCTATTATCGCGCTGTTGATGGCGATATTGATGCCGGCATTGCAGCGGGTGAACAAACAGGCAAAGACGGTTCTCTGCCGGACTAATCTGAGACAATGGGGCGTTCTCTGGGCAGTGTACACAGAGGATAACGACGGCAAATTCCCCGCTTATCTTGGCGGTGATTGGATGCTGAGGTTGATTGAGTACTACTCTAAGACCAAGAGGCCTACCGATGAGAAGCTGCTCTATTGCCCGATGACCACAAAAACCATGTCTGAAGGGGCTCCCGCTCGCTATGCAATTATTGGGAATAGTAACAATCGTCGCGGCAGCTACGCGGTAAATGAGTGGGTATATGACAGCGACCACACCGGTAGCGGTCGGAGTCTCGAGGATTACTGGAGAAGCACCAAGCGCAGGGGCTTGAACAACATACCGATTATGGGCGACGGCGCCTGGCGGTCCGACGGCCAGCCGTACGAATACGATGATCCTCCCGCCTTCGAAGGACAGGCGCGAGGCGGAGTTGCCAATGATGAAATACGTATTTTCTGCGTCAACCGCCACGACGCCTTTGTGAACGTTCTGTTTATGGACTGGTCCACGAGAAAGGTCGGACTCAAAGAGCTATGGACCTTGAAGTGGTATGTGAGGTGCAACACAGCAGGCCCATGGACGAAAGCCGGCGATGTCCTGCCGAATGACTGGCCCGAGTGGATGAGAAACTTCAAAGACTATTAGGACTTGTAAAGAAATAGCTGGTTCTATCACCGCAGGGTTTAATCTATCCCCTCGAAGAATCTACCCAAACAGTCTCCTTATATCCTCGTCTGTAATCCTTTCGTCAGGCCTTATCGGTTCTCCCCTTCGCCTCCTCATGTGCTCAAAAAATTCCTTCACATTTCCTGGAGCTGATTTGATCGCGAGCCCCAACGAATATCTCATCAAGGAGATATCTGCTCCATTAAGGACTCCTTTTATCAGCCCGGTTTCTATGTCTTCCTGGTTTTCCATCTCTTTGTTCAATCTGTCCAACACAGTCTGCAAGCTGCCGTATTCTATTTGTTCGTCGGCAATTGGCTTGTTGCTTATCTGAGAATACGGCATTTCCATAGCTCTAAGAAGGTACAAGGCTTCAGGGGGAATTGCATTTGCATGCTCAAAACCTTCTTTGAACTCCAGTCCACCGTAATGCGGAGGCAATAGAATGTGGGGTCTCTGAAAGAGAACAACGCCTTTCATTACAACGGCCCTGTCCTTAAATCGGTCATGTTCGGCGACCAGTACGTAAGGTAATTCCATAGCCCCGAAGGTAAAAAGCATCCTTCGGTACTCTCGGATTACCTCGGTGGATCTCCAGTATTCGTTGAATTTGTCTCTGTCAAATTCGGGCATTTTTTACCCTCTCAAAAACGTTACACAAGAACACGTAGGTTGCGTGACATATCGTCGACAACATCTCGACAACAAGGTCAGTACTATACGGTGATCTGCGCAAATAACCACGCACGTACGCAGACTACAAAATGGAGCAGGACACAATAAAGATAGGCGCTCCTGAAAACAGGATTAATTACGCTTATATGCGTTTGTCCTGACGCCCCGGGACTATGATCTTTTTAACCCAGTATTCGGACCGGTACTCCCGCTCCAATGAATAATTGGAACAAAAAATGCTGTGGTTGTCAAGGATCTTTACTATTTAGGACTTGTAAATAAATTATCTTCCATTCTTGACTGTCCCTGCCTGCCGGCAGGCAAGTTCGGCTGGCGGCCTCAGCAAAACTCGGACTACCAACCAGTAGGCCTGTGTTTTGCTTTCTTGCCAGCCCTCGTGCTTCGTAGCGAAGCCCTACTTCGCAGAGTAGCATTGTCCTCGCTCAGCCAAAAACGAAACCTAATTTCTTTACCAGCCCTCGGTGCCAGCCGGCCTGCGCCGCATGTGGCAGGTGGATATCGGAGGTAAGCTCACGAGTGACGACCAATACGTTTACTTGCGGGACATGGTTTTAGACAAGCGCAGCGGCAGCCAGCCGAAGGGAAACCCCCACTTGCTCACGTTGACGGGTTTCCTGGACGACTCGTGGGCTCACCGCTCCTATTGGATATTCGGCACACATTGTTCCGTCTCCATCGGCTGCAGTCGGCGTGATAGGAACCTCGTGTCCGGTAGGTTGCTGGTCTTTGACGGGTCGAACATCTATGGGTACGGGCGCAAGACATACCATTGGTCAAACCAGTTGCAGGACGGAGCGTACCGGCTGTTCGGCGTGAGGCGGGGCGAGGGGACAGCGCAGTGGGCGAAGCCCGTGCCGGTCCGAGTCCTGGCGATGGTCCTGGCGGACAAGGTGCTGTTCGTGGCCGGCCTACCCGCCGAGGCAGACAATGGGCCGGAAGGACGTGACGAAAACCAGGAAGCTCTGCTCATGGCCATTTCGGCCACTGATGGGACGGAGCTGGCGCGGTACCGGCTCGATTCGGCGCCCGTCTTTGATGGCATGGCCGCTGCCAATGGCCGGCTGTACCTGTCACTGAAAAATGGTCAGGTACTCTGTATGGCAGGACAGTAGCCGCTAACACAGGGTGAGCGCAGGTTCGAAACGCTTTGATCTGTCCATACAAAAAAAGAGATAACCTCTCGGTATTAAAGAAGTTATCTCCAGGTCTTCATAGCGGGGACAGGATTCGAACCTGCGACCTCCGGGTTATGGGCCCGACGAGCTACCAGACTGCTCTACCCCGCGATCATTAACATATATATATACTGCCAAAAAGGTTTTTTTCAAGAAGAAAAATAAATCACAATTTTTTTCGAATCTCCTTGGCAATTAATTCTATTTTTCCCTGCTCATACTTGTAAGCCGGCCAGCGGTCGAACACGCCGTCGCCGGTATTGCGAGGGATTATATGAAAATGCAAATGCTCAATAAGCTGGCCGGCTGCCCTGCCATTATTGCATAATACATTATAGCCGTCGGAATTCATCGCGGCAGTTACAGCTCCGGCGATTTTGCCCAACTGTGAACCGACCCTGCCTAAAAGCTCAGGCGGACAATCGTGTAACTTTTCAAAGTGCTGCTTTGGAATCACCAAAGTATGGCCATCACTTATGGGGCCAATGTCCAAAAAAGCGAGGACAACTTCGTCTTCGTAAATCTTCGTAACCGGAATCTGACCAGCCACCATTTTACAAAAAAGGCAATCATCGGCGCTCATTCTATCATATCTCGTATTGCGTTTAGTGCCCCGCTACGGCCTCGGCCTTCGCCGAGACGAACTGCATTTTTTTGCTCTTATACTTCTCGCTACTTCCTATCCGCCACCTGCCATCTGCTATTATTGGTCTGTCTGGTCGCCGGTTTCTGTAGTCTGCTCGGTTTCGGTGCTTTTTTCCGGCTTTTTACGAGAGCGTTTTTTGGTAGAAGTTTTGTCGTGTTTTTTTGAGCTCTCGTCGGCACCTATGAACTGCAGTAAAACAAGCTGGCCGTTATCACCCAACCTTCTCAAAGACAGCCTAATAATCCTCGTATAACCACCAGGCCTGTCAAGGTATCTGGGGCCAAGCTCACTGAACAACTTTCCAATTATCGTGC
Source organism: Planctomycetota bacterium (assembly GCA_022566315.1). Classification (GTDB taxonomy): domain Bacteria; phylum Planctomycetota; class Phycisphaerae; order Sedimentisphaerales; family Anaerobacaceae; genus NIOZ-UU13. The sequence goes on along the minus strand of JADFJC010000012.1, from coordinate 45,846 downwards.
CGGTTTTGACCGCTTTGCCATCCTCGTAATTTACGATGTTGCGATTTCCAAGCAGGGCAATGGCCCGGCGCCTGGCTGCCAATGTGCCTTTTTTGGCTAACGTAACCAACTTCTCGGCAAAGGGTTTTACCTCTTTAGCCTTTTCTATTGTGGTCGAAATCGTCTCGTGCTGGATGAGCGAAGCGACCAAATTTCGTCGCATAGCCAGACGATGCTCCTTTGTTCGATTTAACCGACGTCCTGCTACTTTATGACGCATATATTTAAATTCCCCTTAATCCGGCACTACTGCCTGCAAACGTTATCAAACTAAACCATCAAAATTAACTATCAATATCGGTCATTCCTAAAGACAAGCCTATGTCGGCGAGTTTTCTCCTGATTTCCCGCAGAGAAGTCTTGCCGAAGCTGCGAATCTTCAGCAAATCAGCTTCCGTCATCTTCACCAGCTCGCCAACTGTTTCGGTTTTTGCTGATTCAAGGCAGTTGTTTGCTCTTACTGAGAGTTCCAGCTCCTGAGTCGGCATAGCGAGTTTTTGGGTTAATTCCTCGTCCACCACCTGTTCCTGGGCCTCTGCCTCAATAACCTCAGAGGCAGCAACTGTCTGTTCCCCGAGCTCGAAGTACTGGACGAATGGATTGACGTGCTTACGCAAAATTTTAGCGGCCTCCACCATCGCCATTTCAGGCGTGATTGTTCCGTTGGTCCAAATCTCCAAAATCAGCTTGTCATAATTGGTTCGCTGGCCCACGCGGGTGTCCTCGGTTGTGTAGCGTACTCTTGTAACTGGTGAATATACGGCGTCGAGCATTATTCTTCCGACTTCCTGGTCGAACCTGTCAGCGATGGCGATGCGTTCGGAAGCCGGCACATAACCACGTCCGTTCTCAACTATCATTTCCATTTCAAATTTCACTTTTTCCGTCAAAGTGGCTAACACCATATCATTGTTTATCACTTCAACGGCCGGGTCGGCAACTATATCAGCGGCCGTTATAACGCAGGCTTTATTCGCCGAAACAGTCATCGTCTTTGGTTCCTGGCCCTGGAGCCGAATGACAAGACTCTTGACATTCAAAACAATATCGGTAACATCCTCCATCACTCCCTTTATCGAACTGAATTCATGGCTGATGCTCCCTATTTTGATGGATGTTACGGCACTACCTTCCAAAGAGGAAAGCAATATGCGCCTGAGACTGTTCCCAATAGTGGTGCCGAACCCCCTTTCGAAAGGCTCAATAAAGAACCGGCCATACTTATCACTCGATACGATCGTGTCTCGTTCAACACGAGTCGGCAATTCCAAACCACGCCATGTAACTCGCATATAGGTCTCCTATATAAGTTTTGAGTTTTGAATTTTTAGTTTTGAACTAAGTCAAAACTCGATACCAAAAACTTAAAACTGCTTCGCAGCTATCTCGAGCAGAATTCCACAACCAACTGTTCTTCAACGGGAATCTGGACATCATCCCGAGCTGGCAATGCGACAATAGTAGCTTCGGGTTTTTCCCGAGCTAATTGCAGCCAGGTTTGTGTAGTAAAATTTGGGTTGCTTTCCAACTGCTCCTTCACTTTTTTAACGCTTTTATCGGAACCTTTGATTGTTATCTTGTCGCCGATTTTCATAGTATAATCGCTGACATTCACTTTGTGTCCGTTTACATAAATATGGCCGTGAGCAACTAACTGCCTTGATGCCTTGCGAGATGGTGCAAAATTTAACTTATAGACCACATTATCCAAACGTCTTTCCAGTAATTGCAGCAGTGTTTCGCCTGTATTGCCTTTTAACCGCTCGGCCTCGTGGAAGCACCTCATAAACTGCCGCTCAAAAAGTCCGTAATATCTTTTGATCTTTTGCTTTTCGCGCAGCCGAACACCGTATTCACTTATTCTGCCCCTGCGCCACCCGTGCATCCCGGGAGCCAAATTTCGCTGTTTCTTTTCGATAGGACACTTAGCCGTCTCACATCTGATGCCCTTGAGCATAAGCTTCATTGCTTCGCGACGGCAGTGTTTACAAGATGAACCCAAATAACGTCCCATTCTTTTTATTTATCTCCAAAAAGTAGTTCGTAGTTCATAGTCTATGAACTCATAATTATGAACAATGAACAATTTCTAAACTCTCCTTCGCTTCCGCGGTCTGCAGCCGTTGTGCGGAAGGGGGGTAACGTCCTCTATCGAGGTGATACGCAATCCCGCTTGCTGCAGGGCTGAGATGGCGGATTCACGACCTGAACCAGGCCCCTTAACCCTGATTTCGACTTCGCGCACACCATTACGCATAGCGGCACTGGCGCAGCGTTGCGCAGCCCTTTGTGCGGCAAAGGGAGTACTTTTGCGAGAGCCTTTGAAGCCTACACAGCCGGAAGAACCCGAGCAAACCGTATTACCATCCAAATCCGTAATCGTAATCAACGTATTGTTGAATGTCGCCTTTATGTGGACAATAGCCCGGACGACATTTTTCCTTACTTTTCGCTTTGTTCTTTTCGCCATTATTTTCCTCGTATCTCGATACTCGATTCTCGATACTCGCGACGAGCATCAAGTATCCAGCATCGAGTATCGTTTTTTAGCGTTTTTCCTTTACACCCTTCTTGCCCGCGACTGTTTTTCTTGGGCCTTTGCGGGTGCGTGCATTACTTTGGGTGCACTGGCCCCGAACAGGCAAACCCCTTCTGTGACGAATGCCTCTGTAACAATTTATATCACGCAAGCGAGCTATATTCTGTGAAACCTGTCTGCGAAGCTGACCTTCCACGATGTAATTGCGGTCGATAATCTGCGTTATGCGGCTAAGCTCATCTTCGCTGAGCTTGCCGGCCTTTGAACTTCTTTCGATAGCAGCCTCTTTCAAAATCTGTTCCGAGGTGTATTTACCTATACCAGCAATATAGGTCAGCGACATCCATATAGATTTGTCATTCGGAATATCAACACCAACTATACGTGGCATATCAGCTCCTTTTCATATCCAATTATTGGTTAATTAAACTTGACTCATTCGCTATTCACCAATTAACTGCTCACTACTTACTAAAAGGTCAACCCTGGCGTTGTTTATGTCGCGGGTTCGTGCAAATCACCCGCACAACGCCTTTGCGACGAATAATCTTGCAATTCTCACATATACGCTTTACAGAACTTCTAACTTTCATTTTACATACCTGCTTTTTCGGCTGTAGTCTGCGACTAATGCCTGAGAACTATTCGGCCTCTGTTTAAGTCATACGGAGACATTTCAACTATGACCGTGTCGCCCGGCAAAATCCGAATATAATGCATCCGCATTTTGCCCGAAACATGCGCCAAAATCTTGTGGCCGTTCTCCAATTCCACTTTAAACACCGCATTCGGCAAAGCATCAGTCACTTTGGCTTGCAATCTTATTGCGTCCTTTTTTACCATTTTTCCTGTTTCGTATTTCCTTATTTTGTGGCTCGTAACTCGTCCGAGATACGACTTGCCATCTTTCTACAGTTAATATCAAGACTTTCGCAAAATTTCAGTCAACACCTCACAACCATTTTCCGTTATCGCAATCGTATGTTCAAAATGAGCCGAGTATTTCCTGTCTTTTGTTACCACTGTCCATCCGTTCCTCAGTGTTCTTACGGCACCGGAGCCGGCGTTAATCATCGGCTCAACAGCCAGAACCATTCCTTCGGCCAAAACAATGTCATTTGCCAACAAGTCGTTGTTGACAAAGTTGGGCACTCTCGGCTCTTCATGCATTTTCCTGCCAATACCGTGTCCAACAAAATCTTTTACCACCGAAAACCCGGCAGATTCAGTGTATTGCTGCATCTCGGCAGCTACCTGACTCCATTTAACAGCCGGCGCAGATTTTGCTATTGCTATACCAAGAACATGTTTTGTTACGTCCATCAGCCTGCGTCGGTCCTCTGAAATCCGGCCGATGGCAATCGTAACTGCTGCATCTGCACAATAGCAGTCAAGCCTAACGCCGAAATCAACGCTGAGGATATCGCCGAGCTCAAGCTTTGTATTCTCCGAAGGAATCCCGTGAACGACCTGCTCATTTATCGAGGTGCAAATTGCACCCGGAAACGGGATTTTAGAAGTCGGGGTACGGACACCCTTGAACAAAGCCTGTGCTCCGGCATCAGCAGTCATTTGCACAGCTACACCGTCCAACTGCGCGGTGGTTACTCCCGGCTCTGCGATCTCTTTTAGTTTTAAAAGAACATTTGCTACAACAGCACCTGCTTTACGCATTAAGTCAATTTCTCTTCGGCTGCGAAGCGTTATAGCCATTTAATTTCGTATCTCGTCTCGTGTTTCGATACACTTTCCTGCGCTTCACGTTTTGACCAGGGCGTCCAGTTTCTCAAATATCGAAGCCCTTATCTCGTCGGGGCTTCTGTCAGCATCGAAGTCATAAACAGTGCCATTGTTTCTATAGTAATCCACCAGCGGTTCGGTCTGCTGATGGTATGTTTTAAGACGATTAGCCACCACCTCGGGGCAGTCATCAGGCCGTTGAACAAGCTCGGCGCCATCGTTATCGCACAGACCTTCGACTTTCGGCTTCAAGTGTTCAATATGGTAAACCGCCCCACACTTAGGACAGCTTCTTCTTCCGGTCATTCGCTTTGCTACTACGCCGTCATCTATCTGGAGGTTCAAAACAAAGTCAATTTTCATCTCGTTACCGGCCAATGACTCAGCAAGCTCGACTGCCTGGTTGACGGTTCTTGGAAAACCATCCAGTAAGAAAGCGGCGGAAGGGGCCTTTTTTATAGCTTCGGTCATCATCTCAATTATTATTTCATCTGGCACAAGAGCACCTGAATCCATATAACTTTGGGCCTTTGTCCCTAATTCGGTACCTGCGGCCCGTTCGGCTCGTAAGATATCACCGCTCGATAAATGGAGCAGACCATATTGGGCAACAATGTTCTTACACTGTGTTCCTTTGCCTGCGCCCGGTGCGCCCAACAAGACTATTCTCATCCATACGCTCCTTTTATCCTGCCGGCACCACTGAAACCATCATAGCTGCGCATCAAAAGGTTGGCTTCTATCTTCTGAACCAGGTCCAGCGAGACACTAACAACTATCAACAAGCCTGTGCCGCCTAAGAAATTTGCCACGCTCGGCTGAATCCCGAGCAGCACTATAATCAGCGACGGTACAACAGCAATTATGGCCAAAAATGATGCTCCAAAATAGGTGATTCTTGTCATTACCGTTTCCAGATAGTCAGCGGTTCTGCGTCCCGGACGAAGTCCGGGGATGAAACTTCCAGAATCCCGCAGGTTTTTGGCCATCTCCTTCGGCTGAAACTGCACAGTCACCCAGAAATAGGCAAACAAGAATATCAGCAACATATACAGGGCATTGTAAGTAAACGAACGATAGTTCAAAGCATCCTGTATCGTCTGAAGAATCACCGAAGTCTCTAAGCTCTTCACTCTTGTCAATTGCTCAATTATTAAAGGCGGGAACATCATAAAACTCGATGCGAAGATTATCGGCATCACGCCGCCATGATTGACACGAAGCGGCAAATAATGTCTCTGACCACCATACATTCGCCGACCTCGCATCTGTTTTGCCCCCTGAATCGGTATTCGGCGCTGGCCTTGAGTTATTAATATCGCACCGGCAACAACAAATACAAACGCTGCTATCAGGAACAATATCTTTGTCGGTCCTATAGTGCCTGGCGCTGCACCGAGCCTTAGGTCAACATTCTGCCAAAGCGTCCAGATTGCCCAGGGCATTCTGGAGACAATGCCGGCCATAATTATCAAACTAATACCGTTGCCTATGCCGTATTCATCTATCTGCTCGCCGAGCCACATAAGAAAGACGGTGCCGGCCGTCATGCCAACAATACCCATTAGCATGGCCTGACGGTACATACCCGCATAGGTCAATCCCTGCCCCCCTAACAACTTCATAAACATTATCGACTGGACAACGCATATCAGCACAGTCAGGTAGCGCGTGTACTCCTGTATCTTTTTGTGGCCGGTTTGTCCTTCCTGGCGCAGCTTCTTCAAAGCGGGAACGACCTCACCTAACAGCATAAGGATAATCGATGAGGTAATATAAGGCATAATCCCCAGGCTAAACAAGCTGCTTTGGCCCAAGGTTCCGCCGGTGAACATCTGCATCATTTCAGCAGCTCTTGCAAAAGGACTATCTGTTGGTCTCGATTGGGCGATTTCAGCTATCTTCGACTGGTCAAAGCAGGGAACAGGGATATGGAAACCAATCCTGTATATTATCAGCAGCGCCAGAGTAAAAAGAATCTTATTGCGCAGGTCCGGGATTTTGAATATGTTAATTACCGCTCCAAGCATTATTTCTTATCCAGTATTCTGCACCCGCCTCTTCGAAGCGAATATGTCAGTTTCATATTTCCTTCCGCATGATAGAATATGCGGACAACAATCAAATAACTTTTGCTGCACCACCGGAAGCCACAATCTTCTGCTCTGCTGTTTTGCTGAATTTGTGAGCTGTTACCTGCAGCTTTTTTGTCAGGTCTCCCTTGCCGAGAATCTTGATTTTGCTTTTGGCGCTGTCAACCAATCCGGCATCGGATAATTGCTCTATGCCGACCTCAGCACCATCCTGGAATCTTTCCAATTGCGAGACATTTACGATTTCGCAGCGTGTTGCGAAGTCATAATTACTAAAACCGCGTTTAGGCAGTCGTCGAAACAAAGGCATCTGGCCGCCTTCATGGAGCGTAACGGAAGTCGAGCCTGCCCTGCTGCCGCTACCTTTATGTCCTCGGCCACTGGTTTTACCGTGGCCGGAGCCGGTGCCTCTGCCAACACGCCGGCGAGGCTTATGTTTACCCACAACAGAAGTTATTTCATGATTCAACATTCAGATCACCCAATCGTTAATCAGCAACCCTTAAGCATTAATTACCACACCACGAAGAGCTTCAACCATTTCTTTGCTGCGTAATTTCATCAATCCGTCCAGTGTAGCTTTGACCACATTTTTAGCAGAAGTGCTTCCGTAAACTTTCGTAAGAACATCCTGCACGCCGGCATATTCAAGCACTGCTCGAGCACTGGAACCGGCGATAACCCCGGTACCGGGACTGGCCGGGACCAGCGCTATCTTCGTAGCCCCGTATTTGCCGTTTACCGAGTGCGGAATCGTTCGGCCGAGCAAAGCTATCTTGTGCAAAGATTTTTTGGCGTCTTTTATACCTTTCTCGACCGCCTGCGGGACCTCTTTGGCCTTACCATAACCGACACCAACCGTGCCTGCCCGGTCACCAATAACAACCAATGCGGCAAAGCTGAACCGACGACCACCTTTGACCACTTTGGAACAGCGAAATACCTTTACTACCGTATCTTCCAACGGCTTTTCTCCCTGGTCTGAAAGTTTAACGGGTTCTACTGCCAATTTTTTCTCCAAACGATATCATATTGACTACCGTGTTAAAAGACCAGCCCGGCTTTTCTTGCCGCATCGGCAAGGGCCCTGACTCTGCCATGAAACTTATATCGATTTCTATCAAAGCAAACGCACTTAATTCCAACGCCAAGGGCCTGTTTTGCGACCGCTTCACCTATTATTTCAGCAGCTTTTTTATTGCCTGCATTGGGCAATTGGTCACGCATTCCTTTTGTCCTTGTACTTGCCGAAGCAAGTGTCGCTCCTGCGACGTCATCTACAATCTGGGCGTAAATATGCCTGCTCGAGCGAAATACCAAAAGTCGAGGTCTGTCCGGCGTGCCAAAGACCTTTTTCCGCACGTGATACTTACGCCTTAGTGCTGCTTTTTTCAACCTTTCAGTTTTCATTAGAACCAAATCCCAATTATGCCGCTCCCGAAGCAAATGCTTTGCCGACCTTGCGTCGCACATGCTCGTCGACATAACGGATACCCTTTCCTTTATAGGGTTCCGGCGGCCTTATCTTTCGTATATCCGCAGCGAACTGTCCCAGCAGGCATTTGTCTATTCCCGAAAGCGTGAACCTTGCAGGGACGTCGTTACCCCTGGTAGCACCGACATCAATATTTACTTTTATGCCCTTCGGTATTACCAGCTCTACCGGATGGCAAAAGCCGACCTGAAAAACCAGTTTTCCGCCCTGATCTTTGAGATTATAGCCGGTGCCATATATTTCCATTTTCCTCTCAAAACCTTTGCTGACACCTATAACCATGTTGGCAATCAAGGCACGCATTGTGCCGTGCAGTTGTTTATTCTGGCGGTCCTGGGGACGATTATTTTCGACTAATACTTTCCCCTCGGTATCGTCAATTTTCACCTTTATCCGGGGATGACAGTCCATCTGGAGCTCGCCGAGCGGGCCTGAGACCTTGATACATTGGCCTTTCTGCCCAACCTTTACGCCTCCAGGAATATCAACAGGTTTTCTTCCAATACGACTCATCAGCTAACCGTACAAAGTATCTCGCCGCCGACCTTAGCTTCGCGGCAGTTTCTGTCACTCATTACACCTTTACTTGTCGAAACGATAGCAATACCCATACCGGCTAAAACGCGCGGCAATTTATCAACAGATGAATAAATTCTTCGGCCGGGTTTGCTTGTCCTTGTTATTTCGTTAATAATAGAATGGCCGTCCTGGTCATACTTTAACATAACCCTCAGTATTCCCTGCTTGCTGTCGTCGATTCGGTCAAAATCCTCGATGTAACCTTCCTTCTTCAAAACAGCAGCTATGCCTTCACAAATATTTGAAGCCTTAATATTGACCTGGTCTCTGTTTATTCGCATAGCATTGCGAATTCTCGTCAACATATCAGCTATTGGGTCACTCATACTCATAGTTTACCTCGTATTGCGTTACGCGATACGCATCACGCACGACGAATTTACCAACTGGCTTTTTTTACTCCTGGTATTTTTCCTTCGTTAGCTAAGGTTCTAAAACAAATCCGGCAAACTTTGAACTTGCGATATACCGCTCTGGCTCTGCCGCAAAGCTGGCAACGCGTATATTGTCTGACGCGAAATTTTTGTTTCTTTTCTGCCTTGTTCTCCAGTGCTTTAGTTGACATTCATACGCTCCAATTTCTCGTGTCCGAGCACAAGCTTTATTCTTTATTTACCGCTGTTAAGTCCTTGAACGGCATACCAAAAAGATGAAGCAATTTCCTTCCTTCTTCGTCGGTATTTGCCGTCGTTACAAAAGTTATGTTCATACCCTGCTGAAACTCTATCTTTGCCGGGTTAACTTCCGGAAAAACGCTCTGCTCAACCAGACCCATTGAGTAATTGCCTCTGCCGTCAAAGCTTTTTGGGTTAAGGCCTCGAAAGTCTCTTACCCGCGGGATTGCAAGACTAATGAGTCTGTCCATAAATTCATACATTCTCACGCCGCGGACCGTAACCTTCAAACCGGTTTCCGTCCCTTCACGAACCTTGAAATTCGAGACGCTCTTTTTAGCTTTACAGGCCACAGGCATTTGGCCGGTAATCAACATCAAATCCTTTTTGGCTGATTCCAGAAATTTCTTGTCCTGCGCCGCTCTGCCTACACCCATAGAAATAATGACCTTTTCCATCTGCGGCACAGCCATAGGGTTTTTGTAGCTGAACTCCTTAGTCAGCTCCGGAACTATCTTTGACTTATATAAATCTTTTAAACGTGTCATCTCATATCTCGTGAAGTGTGAAGCGTATCTCATATATCGCTCCACGCTGTACGCTTCACGCTTTTATTTTGTTTTCCTAACAACGCCAATTTCGGTGCCGTCGGTGGCAAGGCGCTTTTTGCCACCATCCTCGTTCACCTGATAACGAACCCTGCTGCCTCTCGAACTTTTCGGATTTACCGGCAAAACATTACTTATATGTATCGGCTGTTCAACATTGATTCGGCCTCCCTGCGGATTTTTGCGCGAAGGCCGAACATGCTTTTTTGCTATGTTGTGACCCTGAACCACTACACGCTGCTTCTCAGGTATCACACGCAGGACTCTGCCGGTAGCGCCTTTGTGGTCACCAGCTACAATCTCGACCATATCACCTTTTTTTACATGCGAAGCCATTTTCAACCTCGTATTGCGTATATCGTATCGCGTATTACGTATTTGACTTCACGCATTACGCACAACACTCATACTACCTCGCTTGCCAACGAGATAATTTTCATATAGTTTTTTTCGCGAAGCTCGCGAGCCACCGCGCCAAAAATCCTTGTTCCTATCGGATTACCATCACCATCAATCATCACTGCGGCATTACTATCGAACCTTACATAACTGCCATCAGTGCGTTTTATAGGGCTTTTGGTGCGGATAATAACACACTTATGCACTTTCTTGTCATCCAACTGGCAGTTGGGCAGCGATTTTTTTATCGCAACACAGACAACATCTCCCACGCCGGCGACCGGCCGGGTCTTCCTGCCGCGGGAGCCGCCTCTTCCAAGGACCTTTATGCACAACGCCGACTTAACACCCGAATTGTCGGCTATCTCCAACATTGTTTCCTGCTGAACCATTATCCGTTATCTCAACTCACACTTCAACTGCTCTTTGGACAATCTTGACAAGACGCCAACTTTTGGTTTTACTGCGAGGCCTGCACTCAGCAATTTCAACGACGTCACCAACACCGCTCTGATTGTGCTCGTCGTGAACGCCGATTTTCGTCCTGCGCTTGATGTATTTGCCGTACTTTGGATGTTTGACCTTGAAGTTAATAACAACTTTGACGCTTTTGTCGCCACTGTTGCTTATCACCATACCGGTTAATGTTTTTAATTTTCGTTCCTGCATCTTTGACTTCCAGTCATCCATCTGCGGACAAAGCGTTATCTGCTTTCCCGCATTATCGTTTTAATCCTGGCAATATCACGCCTGGCGTTAATTACGGCTTTGGAGTTCTCAAGCTTTTCCGTAACCGCCTGCGAACGCAAATCAAACAAATGCCTTTCAAGCTCTCCCAGTTCACTCTCAAGTTCATCATGGCTTATCTCTCTGTAATGTTGCGCTTTCATCTGAAGTTTTTCCTCTTACAATGAATGTCTTCGCTTAACGAACCTGCACCGAATCGGCATTTTATGAGCGACCCTGACCAGCGCCTGCTTTGCCACATCTTCACTTACTCCGCCTATTTCAAAGCAAACCTGTCCGGGCCTGACTCTGGCGACCCAAAATTCCGGCTCGCCTTTACCTTTGCCCATTCGGGTTTCCAACGGCTTGGAACTTACCGGCTTATGCGGAAATATCCTGATATAGACCTTGCCTTCACGATGCAAAAAGTGAGTGGCTGCAACTCGGCCGGCTTCAATGTTCCTTGCGGTTATCCAGCTCGTCTCCAAAGCCTGTAAGCCGTATTCACCAAACGCCACAAAATTGCTCCTTGAGGCATTGCCCTTCATTTTGCCGCGTTGGCTTTTACGATATTTAACTCTTTTTGGCATCATTGCCATTTTTTTAGACCCTTAGTTTAAGAAAACACTTTCTTTCGCGAAAAGACCTGTTTTTCAACTTGCCTTTGTATCCTCTGGCCGGCCTTTGTCCGGCTCCGGCGGCGAAGCAGCCACATCAGGCGCGCCCGTCACATCAGGCGCGGCAGCCACATTAGGTGAAGCAGCCTTCTTGCTGTCCTGTGTCGGCACGGCTCTGGACCTGCCGCTGTTCCTCATTGCCGGGCCAATACGCCTCGGTGGGCGACGACGATTGGGGCTTGGCACAATTTCTTCACCGAATTTGCCTTTATAAATCCAAACCTTGATGCCAATCGCTCCGTATGTTGTCCTTGCCGTTGCCGCAGCATAATCTACATTTGCATCTAACGTATGCAGCGGGATACTGCCAAGCTTCTGCGTTTCCTTCCTGGCCATCTCCGAGCCTGCCAGCCGTCCCGCGCAGATAATCTTAACTCCTTTGGCACCGGCGTTCATCGCCGATTCGCAATACTGCTTCATCGTACGCCTGAATGAAGCTCGCTTACTTAACTGCTCAGCAATTGATTCAGCCACCAAAGTGGCGTTGAGGTCCGGCTCTTTTATCTCAATTACGTTGACAGTTATCTTTCGACCTGTCATCTCTTCAAGCTCTTCCCGAAACCTATCGACCTCACCACCCCTTGGGCCTATGACCACACCGGGCCGAGCGCTGTGCAATGTTACTTTTACCTCATTGCGAGTCCTGATTATTTCAGTCTTTGCCACTGCACCTTTGGGCATACGACGGTTAAATCTCTCATCGACATACCGACGAATCTTCTGGTCCTCGACAAGAAAAATACCGTAATCGGCCTTCGTAGCAAACCAGGTGCTCTGCCAACCAAGGGTTATTCCCGTTCTAAAACCTATTGGTGATACTTTCTGGCCCATAATCTTATATAAATCCTAATTCCGAATATCAAAATCCAAATTAGAAAGTGCCTAAAGTGAACTAAAGTTAAAAAAAATAACTTTAGGCACTTTACACTTTAGGCACTTTAGCTCACTTGGTATTATTTCGTGCTTCGGATTTCGTATTTATCCTTTCCTTTATATTTGCGCTACTGTTATATGTATATGACAGGCCTTTTTACGAATAGGATGCGCTTTGCCTCTATCTTTCGGTATCCATCTTTTTGTACCGATTCGGATTCCTGCATCATCGACGCGAGCTGAGCTTACATAAAGATTATCAACGTTAACTTGCTGCTCGTCGGCATCAGCAACAGCACTTCTTAAAACCTTGTCAATCATCGTTGCAGCGCGCTTTCTCGTGAACTTGAGGAGGTCCATTGCGTTCTGAACACTTCGACCGACTATTAACTGCGTAACCAACCGGGCTTTGCGCGCTGACATTGGTGCAAAGCGATAAGACGAGCGCCAGTCAGCTATATCATTTACCTCGACAGATAAGGCGGTCGCCAGACGGCGAATATCATCCGCACGCGGTTTGGGTTTGAACAGGCCTTTTTGCCAGTTCTTAACAGCCGCTACCGCTTGCTTTTTATTAAGCTTGGCTCCGGCAAGCCTCTCGGCCAACTGCCCGATATCCATCTGCCGTTCCCGGCAAAGCTCTTGTAACTTACCAGCACTTAGCATATTACCTTATCTTCTTACTCGAATGTCCCTTAAATGTCCGTGTTAACGAAAATTCACCTAATTTATGCCCCACCATATCCTCGGTAACAAAGACCTTATGAAATATCTTGCCGTTGTGGACCATAAACGTGAAACCTACGAACTCCGGGACTATCGTACATCGTCTTGCCCAGGTCTTTATCGGCTCACGAGAGCCGGAGGCAATTTGCTTGTTGACCTTGCCGAAGAGCTTGTCGTCAATGTATGGTCCTTTTTTAAGAGATCTTCCCATTTCTCGTATCTCACATCGCGTGCGTTTTTCGCACGACTCAATCATATATTCAATTGTTTTTGCCTTCTACTTTTACGTCTTCTAATAATCCTCTTATTACTTGGATTTCGCGGGTTTCTGGTTTTGCCGCCTTTTGCCAGCACACCGGTCGGCGAACAGGGATGGCGTCCGCCGCTTCGATGACCTTCTCCGCCGCCCATTGGGTGAGCAACAGGGTTCATCGCACAGCCTCTTACGTGTGGTCTGCGACCCATATGGCGCTTTCGCCCGGCCTTGCCGATGCGTACATTCTGATGGTCGGGGTTACTCACTCGACCAATTGTCGCTCGGCACTCCTTGCGAATCATCCGCATCTCGCCGCTCGGCAAAATGATGGTAACCCAGTTACCTTCTTTGGCCACAATTTTTGCTGTGTTGCCGGCACCTCTGACCAGCTTTCCGCCCTGGCCGGCTATCATTTCGATATTATGAATCTCCATACCCGCAGGAATCGCCGACATCGGCATCGTATTACCAATCTTAGGCTCACAGGAGAGGCCGCTTTCCACCCAGTCCCCGGTCTTTATACCAAGCGGTGCCAATATATACCTCTTTTCGCCGTCGGCGTAGTGCAGCAGTGATATAAAACAATTTCTGTTAGGGTCGTATTCAATCGTCGCTACTTTCGCCGGGACGCCGTCCTTATTACGCTTAAAATCGATAATACGGTAAATTCTTCTTGCCCCGCCGCCTCTGAACCGACTGGTAGTAACGCCATGATGGTTTCTTCCGCCGCTCTTCTTAATCCGTTTGCAAAGCGACTTCTCGGGCTTGTCGGTAGTCAGCTCGGCGTAATCATTGACCGAACTGTTTCTCCGGCCGGCACTTGTTGGTTTATAAACTCGAATACCCATAATTCGTATCTCGTATTTAGAACAAATCTATATGGAAATCGGGGTCCAGAAATACAACAGCCTTTTTCCAGCTCGACGTCTCTCCGAACGTTTTGCCTTTGCGACGTTGTTTGCCTTTGCGGTTAGCTGTTCTTACCTTTTGGACTTTGACATTGTATATTCTTTCCACAGCGTTTTTTATCTGGGTCTTATTGGCCCTTTTATTTACCTCAAAAGAATACGCACTTTTTGTATTCGCAAAGTGCATTCCCTGCTCTGTAATCAAAGGCCGAATTATTATACTATAATCGTCCATACCAATACCCGTTAATTTTCGCTCGCCTGGTCTCTGCTCAAAACAGCTAAGAACGCCTCTTTGGTAAACAGCATTTTGCGATAATTGCAAATATCACCGGCGTTCAATTCATCCACAGGCATAACAGTTACCTTCGGAATATTATTAGCTGATTTGCAAAGGTTTACGTTTTCAGAGCTAATGGTTACGAGACAACTGCGTTCAATTTTTAAGTTATTCAGAATACCGATAAAATCTTTGGTTTTTGGCTTTTCAAAATTTAGCCCGTCAACCACCACAACATTATCACTCAAAAGCTTTGCCAATATCGCCGAGTCCCTGGCTAATCTTCTCTGCTTCTTAGGCATGCGTTTGCCGAAATCTCTGAGGCTCTTGGCAAAGGTAACGCCGCCGCCGACACGTTTGCCGGTTCTGATGTTACCAACGCGGGCATTTCCCGTACCCTTTTGCCGAAAGAGCTTTCTGCTCGAACCGGCTACCATACCTCTGCTCTTGGTGGCGGCAGTTCCCACACGCTTGTTAGCGTGATACATAACAATGGCCTGCTTAAGCAGCGTGTATCGAACTGAGCCACCGAAAACCGCCTCATCAACTTTCAGGCTCTCGACTTCCTGCCCATCTGTGTTGTAAACCGCCAAATCAATCACTTTTTCTAAGTTTCCATTCTTCCACTATTTACGCTTTTTTAGCGCTGCGGACAATACAATAACCACCGGCTGGGCCGGGTACAGAACCCTTGACGACTAATAAGTTCTTCTCTTCGTCTATATCTACGAGCTTATGGTTTTTCGTAGTAACCCGGCAGTTGCCCATATGTCCCGCCATTTTCTTGCCTCTTTTAGGTCCTCCACCATGTCCGGCGTTACTGGCGAAACTCGATATCGAGCCGGGTGCTCTGTGTTTTCGTTCTGTGCCGTGCGAGGCGGGGAAACCGCCAAAGCCGTGTCGCTTCATCACGCCGGCAAAGCCTTTGCCCTTGCTGGTGCCCACGACATCGACAAATTCCTCTTCCGCGAAGACCGAAACCGTCACAGAATTTCCAACTTCGTACTGCTGTTCGGCGGCGCCGGCTAATCGCATCTCTTTGATGAATTTCTTCGGGGTCGTGTCGGCTTTCTTAGCATGCCCGATTTGCGGATGCTTCCTGCGGCCAGGCTTTACGTCATCGAAACCAAGCTGAACAGCGTTATAGCCGTCGGTCTCAGCTGTTTTTACCTGCATAACGACGCAGGGGCCAGCCTGTATGACCGTAACCGGCACTAATTTGCCCAATTCGTCATAGATCTGGGTCATTCCAACTTTTTTTCCTAACAACATTGCCATTATCTCGTATTTCGTATCTCGTGATTCGCTTCACAAATCAGGCTTTTATCCTTACAAAGACTCCCGCCGGCACGACTAGACGGTTCAACACTTCAACCGTTCGGGCGTTGGCCTCGTGAATATCAATCAGGCGTTTATGAGTCCTCAGCTCAAACTGTTCACGCGATTTCTTGTCGATGTGCGGACTTCGCAAAACAGTATATCTTTCGATACGTGTGGGCAGCGGCACCGGGCCACTAACACGGGCGTTGGTCTTTCGAGCGTGCTCCACTATTTCCTTAGCGGATGCATCAAGAGCCTTGTGGTCGTAGGACTCCATCTTAATTCTTATTCTTTCAGTTTCAGCAGCCATAACGTTCCTCTACCCAAGCCTATAAGGGCTTGAAGTATATCAACTTATACAGTGAAAAACAAAAAAACCACTTTTAGCATATAGTTTTTCTACTATCCGCCAAACTTATCTTGTTTGATTTCTGGCAGGAAAGGCCTTTCTCATTGACTATTTTCTATTGATTCCGAATTCCGAGTGCTCTTTGGGTTCCCATTTTGCGACTTATTGCAAAATGGAGGTCCCCTTTCAATAGTCAATATTCAATAGTCAATAATCAATTACAAAGTTCGCCTTCCTTAAGAGTTGGGGTCGAGCTAAATACTGCCCATCCAAAGCTATTCACCAGCTTTTGGTACGCCCCTAAGTCTAACAAAGTTATAAACCTTCCCTGACTACAAATTTACAGGTATGCCACAGCCCAACTAAGGTTTACGCAAAGTCATCCGTGACAATGCTCGCTACGGCTGAAAACTCGCAAACATACCACATAAATAGACCACTGTCAACAAAATGTCAGTAAAATATTCGTTAAAATAAAAAAAATTACATTTTTTTAAAAAATAATTTGCTTGATAATCTGTTCAGGGACCTTTTCATAGCTCAACGGCTCCATAGTAAAGATACCCCTGCCGGCTGTTACGCTTCTAATTTCACTGGAATACCCAAATAATTCCACGAGAGGCGCTTTAGCGTCGATTACCTGCATATTCCCGTGCACATGACAATTCGTGATTAATCCCCTTTTTGCAAGTAAATTACCCTGGACAGCCCCAAAATTAGCCTGTGGGACTACTACCTGAAGCCGCATTACCGGCTCAAGCAGCACCGGTTCTGCTTTTTTGACCGCCTTTTCAATCGCAATTGCGGCAGCCTGCTCAAAAGCCAGCCCCGAGGAATCCACAGAATGAAATGAGCCGTCAATTAGCGTAACTTTAACTCCCACAAAAGGATACCCCGCTAATACACCGCTGCCCAAAGCATCTCGGCAGCCCCTTTCAACATTAGGAATAAATTCCCGCGGCACCGCATCGCCGGCGACCTCGCTCTGGAACTCAATATCACGGCTCCAATGGCCATCCTCGGTTAAAAGCGGCTCAATCTGCAAAACAACATGCCCGTATTGGCCGTGACCGCCTGTCTGCCGTATGAATTTACCCTCGGCCTGGGCTAATTTTGTGATAGCTTCCTTGTAGGCGACCCGTGGTTTGCTGACTCTGACGTTGACTCCTTTGTCTCTTACCAGCTTGTGCTGAAGTACCTCTAAGTGCAATTCTCCCATTCCGCTAATGATTGTTTGGCCCGTTTCGACGTCTATCTTACATTCAAAAGTCGGGTCTTCGCGCTTCAAGTCGGCCAGAGCATCGGCCAATTTTACCTTTTCTGCAGCGGTTACGGGCTCTATCGACATACTAATAACCGTCTGTGGAAACGTAATGCTTGGCAGGCAAACCGGTTTTTTGGGGTCGCAAATCGTATCGCCTGTAAGTGTCTGTTTCAGCCCTACAACTGCGACAATATCGCCGGCACGGGCTGAGTCCAAAATCTTCCGCTCCTTGGCGTGCATCTCAAATATCCGGGTGATATTCTCACGACGATTGCGATTTGTATTCAAGACTCTGCTGTTGGACTTCAATTTGCCCTGATAAATCCTTATAAAGTTCAAATCGCCGTGCACATCACTGGTAATCTTAAACGCAAGCGCTACCAGGCTGCCATTTGGATCGCACTTGATGGATATTTTCTTATTTTTATCAGACGGTTTGTGCCCGGTCAGGATAGGTTTATCCAGTGGAGAAGGCAGATACGCCAGGACGCCGTCAAGCAGCCTTTGTACACCAATATACTTCAAGGCAGAGCCAACAAATACCGGATGAAGCTTGTTACTCAGGGTTCCTTTTCTGATTGCTCTGGTAATTATTTTAATATCGGCCGGCTTATCGTGAACATAGCTGTCCATCAGCTCGTTATCGTACTCGGCCGCAAGCTCAATCATCTGGTGTCTTTGCTGCCGAGCAGTTTGTTTCAACTCGGAGGGAATTTCAGTTTCTTCAAAAGTCGCTCCCATCTCTTCAGCCTTATAGAAAACCGCCTGCATCTTTATCAGGTCTATCACACCGGAGAAAGAATCCTCAGCGCCAATGGGAATCTGCATTAAAATCGGATTGGCAAGGAGCTTATCGCGAATACTTTCAATGGTCATCTCAAAATCGGCGCCTACTTTGTCCATCTTATTCACAAAGCAAAGGCAGGGCAGGTCATATTTTTGTCCCTGTCTCCAGACGGTTTCGCTCTGGGCCTGAACGCCTTCGCTGCCGTCAAAAACGGCTACAGCGCCATCGAGAACACGCAGCGACCTTTCAACCTCAGCGGTAAAGTCAATGTGGCCCGGCGTATCGATAAGATTGATTTCAAAATCCTTCCAGGGACATCTTGTCGCCGCTGAAGTGATAGTAATACCTCTTTTTTGCTCCTCTTCCATAAAGTCCATAACGGCGGTACCGTTGTGGACCTCTCCCATTTTGTAGGTTTTGCCCGTATAGAAAAGAATACGCTCGGTCACCGTCGTTTTGCCGGCGTCGATATGAGCTATAATCCCGATATTGCGTAATTTTTCCAAATCGCTCAACATAATTCATATCTCGTCTTACAACCCCATGTCATTCTGAACCCTTCGCTTCGTTCGAGGACTTTTTTCCGCGCAGCGAAGTGAATCCCGATACATCGGGACTCTTCGTCAACCAGATTCTTCGCTAACGTTCAGAATGACAAAAGAGCACCTGACTTCCAAAACGCGTTTTTATTGCGATTAGACTATCTTCCTTCACGATACAAAAAAACTGCCACGGTTATTTTTACAAACATACCGTGGCAGTTACAAACGACAATTCTTACCAGGCAAAATGCGCAAAGGCCTTATTTGCCTCTGCCATTCTGTGGATATTCTCCCGGGTGGTCATTGCGCTACCGCGTGCGTTATAAGCGTCTATTAATTCAGAAGCCAGACGCTCGCGCATAGGTTTCCCCTTTTTGCCCCTGGCTGAAGTCAATATCCACCTGAAAGCAAGCGTCTGCTGGCGCCTGATATTTACCTGCATCGGAACCTGATAACTCGCTCCGCCGATACGCTTGCTGCGAACTTCTAATAACGGCTTTACGTTGTTTATCGCCTTCTCGAATACCTCAAGGGCCTCAACGTCTTTGACATTTTTGCCAATGATGTTCATAGCATCATAAAAAACTTTCTGGGCAGTGCTTTTCTTGCCGCCCCACATCAAACAGTTCACAAACTTGGAGACCAGCTTGCTGTTATATTTCGGGTCCGGCTTTAATTGTTGGCTTGAAGCGGTAAATTTTTTAGCCATTATTTTCCTCGTACCTCGTATAAATCCTAATATCTAAATCCGAAATACTAAACAAATCCAAAATTCAAATGTTCAAATTTTCAAAACTTACTGTTTTGGTAATTTGAATTTGTTTAGTGCTTAGAGATTAGGATTTAGGATTTACTCTTTTAACTATTTTGCCTTTTTTGTACCATATTTACTTCTGCCTTGTTTTCGATTAGCCACACCGGCACAGTCAAGGACACCACGAACGATATGATACCGCACTCCCGGCAGGTCCCTGACTCGCCCTCCGCGAATAATAACCGTGCTGTGCTCCTGAAGATTGTGGTCGATGCCCGGTATGTAAGCGGTAACTTCTTTGCCGTTGGTCAGCCGGATACGGGCAATTTTCCGCAAAGCCGAGTTCGGCTTCTTGGGCGTCTGGGTCCTTACTATCAGGCACACACCTCTTTTCTGAGGACAACCGCTAATATCGGATACTCGCTTGTGACCCTTCGATTTCGCCCGAGGACGTCTAACTAACTGATTTATAGTTGGCATAATTCTTATTTCCAATTTTCGATTCTTGTTTAAACAGCACAGAAAAAACCGTGGATTCTTTAAAAACACTATTTGCCACAACTACTTGCCTTTTCATCCTTAATAGTTGACTTTCCCGAATTTCCCTAAGAACACTGTATACTTTAACAGTTTCATCATTGTTAATCAGTTCAATTTAGCCAATAGACTATGCAGGAGCTATCACATTCAAGAATTTTCCTTTGCCTATTTGTACGCGTGTCGAAAAGGTAAAATTTGTTATCGAGTGTTGAAAATACTACATTGTTGCCGTCATCGGCCCATTTATAATTGAAAGATTTTTTAGGTAAAGTTATTTGCAAATCTTCCACTTCTTTCTCTTCCGACGCCATGTCAATAACACCCAGAGAACGTCTAGACCAAAAACCCGAATTACCTGTGGTCTTTATCGTAAAAACCCGTTTACTATCCTGGCTCCAAGTGCCACCCATAAACTTTCTCAAATTCTCACCATTAACGCCAACAAGATATCCAAGCATCCATGGCTCCTTGTCGTCATACCGTCCTTCAAAAAAAATCATAGTACCATCAGGAGACCATTGAGGTGGGATTGTTCTGCTGGGACTTAATGAAGTCCAAAGCGATGGGGGGGCTATCTGATTTTCTTTTGGTTCAATTCCCTTGGCTTCTACTGTCATTAGAGAATAGCCATCATGTGAGATTGCATTAGGCGGCCCATAATAATAAGCAATATACGAGTCATCAGGTGACCATGATGGCACACAAATATAACCCTGTTGTGAGATAAGAATGTTCAACGTATCTGTATTCAGTTCGGCCAGAACGAGACTGCTACTATTCCCATCGTGCGTAACCCACGCTATTTTATCCCCATCATTTGAAATAGCAGCATAAGTAACATTCTTGGGAACTATTGAAGAAGGGATTTGGGACATTGTCTTCGGGGATTTTATATTGCCCTTGTACCAACCCCCCATTTTGCTTCTATAGATACAATATCCTTCAGGTGCGCATTGAAAACTGGTCGCATCTACAATTACGACTTTAGATCGAACATTTTCCTCATCAAACTGCACTCTTACGACCTTTCCTGTTGATTGAGAACAGTCGATCACAAGCATATTCCTTTCTACTAGCAGTTCACTTGCAATTGTGTTTGAGCACATAACTAACACATACACTACACTTACGATTGACAAATTGATAATCTTCATGATACTAATCTCCACTTTAAGGTTTATTATGAACTTTTACCAGCCCTAGATAGTCAATTCCCCATTCAGCCTGAGAAGCTGCATTTACTGCATCATAATACTCCTCAGAGCCACATTCATCCCATTTCCATGTTGCCGGGGGGCTACTACCAAAATCCACTGAGGGTTCGTTGTTAGCTCCATACATTTGGGAACTGCTCCCTCTACAAGTATGAGAATGCTCTAGCCTCCAGTATAAGTACGGAGCATCCATCCAATGCCAAAAACTAACAACGTCACCTCTATCTAATGCACTTTCTATGTCGGTCCAATCCGTTGCATTCGGGTCAGGATAGGATGTTGGGGACCACCCTACAGTAGAACCCGAATTCCCGTTACCGGAGCCGTTATATGCATGCCATACAGACCCATGACAGTTCCAAGTACCACCCATTGTAATGGTAACATTATATTTTGTAAACTGCCAACTTCCAGCACAACTAATCCCAGTCCCAAAGTTGCAATAATCTCTTGCTAGATGGTCTTGAAAAGTTTCAAGCTCTCTGGTTATTGTACCACACGCATTTGGGTCCAAGGTAAGTGTAATAGAGCTATCAATCTCGGTAGCTTTGTATGTAGGTGTTGCAGTACCGGTTTTTTTCTTCGGTTGTCCGGAGTCATGAGGGTCAAATTCGCCATCTGAAACTGACCAGAAGTAATCAATAGCATTCAGGTCGCTTATTACCGATGCAGGTAAGATTTCTCCCTCAATGGTATTAGAGTAATATCCTGGAACATTACATTCAACCCACTGAAAATCAAACCGATATGGTCCAGTTTGAAGGAACGAATCAGTTGGATTCGGATTTGCGTCTTTTGATCCTTTTGGTTCCAATATGTTTGCATCCATAACATAAATTGTTGTCGTTTTTGAGGAAGAACCCGCGGTACAAGTAATTACTGTTTTCGCAGGGGTTATCTTGGAGACGGTGTGTACGACATCATTTACCTCAGTTCCGCCGGTAAGGCTCCAGCAGGGTGGGAGGTTTGGCTCTCCAATATTAGGATTAGGTGTCGCTGTTACCGTTACCACACCGCTATCAGCTTTGCAGACGACAAACGATTTTGTGTTCGGGTCGTCATCACCGTCGTCAAACTCTGTGCCTTCGTCCGGCAGTAACGATTGTACTTCAACGACATATACCTTGGTTGTTTTTGACGAAGAGCCAGCCGTACAGGTGATTGTTGCTATCCCAGAGGTAGTCCTGTCAACTGTGCGGCTCAATTTGCCCGAGCCTGTACCGCCTGTAAGGGTCCAGCAAGCCGGTAGATTTTCTTCGGACACACTGGGATTAGGGGTTGCGGTTACTGTTACAACGCCCGTATCGGCAATGCAAACAGCAAACGACTTGGTGTCTGGGTCAGCATCGCCGTCGTCAAATTCCGTACCTTCGTCCGGCAGCAGTGATGCTACCTCAACGACGGTGATTGTAATGTCGGCACTCGAATCGCCGCAATAGGCCTCAATAACATAATTCCCAGGAAGTGTAAGGTCGCTTATATCTACCTCATCTGCATAGTCGGGATCAACCGTTATCGTTGCATCTGCTCCAAACGGCTGGTCATAAATATCCCATGTTGGTTCACCATCAGGCCAATTTTCCCAATCACCGGGATATGGTTCTGCCCAGAGGTGTACTGTTTCACCCGGACATACATAAACAGGCCTTTCACCATATTCCCCCCATGGGCCTTCGTATACCCCATCAACCTCAACGACGTAAACCATGCAAGAGTCTGAATATTGGGACCGCCAACCCCCATCATCATCGTAAACATGCAGTTCTACCGAGTACACACCTGCGGTGTTGTAAGTATGCGATGGTGTTCCCCCGGAGCTAAGGTCCCAATTGCCATATCCATACCACCAGCCATAGGTATCTATACCCCTACCGCCCCCATTAGGTACTCCGTTGTCAGGGTCATAAGAGCCCGTTTGGGCTGGGGCAGAACCCACTCCGTCGAAATCCGCAGCATCCCCAACGCATATGTACTGATTATCAGGGTCAACAATTTTAGCTATGGGTAATGTATTCCAAGCATAACAAGGGCTAACAATAAACGATAAAGAGACTAAAATTAAAACAGCGGTTAAGATACGTCTGTTCATTTTTGCCCTCCTTCGTTTGAGTTGACATTCTTACCCAGCCAGCGGGGCAACGGCGGAGGCGGTTCGGCCCCGGATTCTGAAATTTCCTCCATGTTCTTAATGTATCTTTTGATAAGGCGTACCATCGACGGAGCACGCGAGGCGTATGGATAATCGGGCTGGTAATCAGCTAACTTTTGATAATGTTCTATGGCCTTTTGGTGTTGACCAAATCGACGATAACACTCAGCCGCGAAATGGTGTGCCTGTGCAGTGGTATTACGATGAGTCTCAGGTAACTCGTATATTATCCTTTCCCATTCGGCCAAGGCCTTTAGAAAATGATCATCAGCTTTGGCATCGAGATATTGTTTGTGCTCAAAAAGGGCCTGCTCCCTATATCCTTCTGCCATTAAGTGCACCGCCTTGGGCAAAATCGAATGGCCGGAAAAATCAGCTAACACTCCGTCAAAAATAGCCCGGGCGGCGGCATCATCACCTTGCCGAAGTTGTATTTGTCCGATATCTACTCTGGCCAGAACCGCGACTTTGTTCCCGGAATGATTATCCCTGATATATTCATAAAGCTCTTGTGCCTTCTGGTCATTTTTCCTGTTCAGCTTGCGGGCCACATGGTAAACCGCGTTTGCTATATACTCGTTCAAGGAAAATTGCGAAAGTAATTCGTTGATGCCGGCCTCGGCACGCGAATCATCACCAAGCGCGATACTTGAAATGATTACTCCTCTTTGTGAGAATATAGCATCCTCGAAATCAGGATGATTGTCTAAAACGTATTGATGAAGTTTACGGGCTCTTTGGTATTTTCCCACCTTGCGATAGTCCTTGCCCAAAGAGTTAAGCGCTTTTGGCAAACCTTTGTGTTTGGGAAAATTGGCAAGTAATTTTTCGATAGCCGCTTCAGCGGCAGCATAATTACCTCTACGAATATCTGCAAATGCCAATCCTTGTTGGGCCCACATTGTCTGCTCATCGCCGGGGTAGTGGTCGAGTACATACTGGTGAAGCTGACGGGACTTGTCGTACCTTTTTAGTTTCATACCATAGTTGTCCGCTACCTGGTTGATGGCTTCGGGTATGCCCTTATGTCCGGAAAATTTGGTAAGCAATTCCTGCAAAGCGCTATCAGCCTGTGGCGGCTTATTCCAGGCTACATACAAAATAGCAAGATTCTTCTGTGCCTGAAAAGCGTAGTCTGTTACAATTTGTTGATAAATCTGCTCGGCCTGTTCGTATTGTTCGTTCTTGCTATATTTGTGTGCCAGCTTGAATTGAGCCGACATATCTGCAAAGCACTGCCCCGCTATATCAGAGAACAGCAGGCCGAACAGAACTAAAGCTATGAAAAGCATTTTCTTATACATCGTTTTTATCCCCGTCTAATGGAATATTTGGTTTTCTACCTTGTTTTTACTGCAACACCCTCTCTGGAATTTAAAGTTCTTTTTGGCCATATTTTTTTTGTGTCTTTTGTGCTTTCCACTTTTCTTCAATAGTCAATAAAAAATATCGCAGATCCGCTTTCTTCTGGCGGAATCAATTGATTCCCAAAGCTTCCCTGACGGCGGCTTCAGCCTTTGCCTCGACCTCTTTGGCCTCCCTGATTTCCTTGGCCTCTTTGAATTCCTTCGGCAGCGGAGGTTCCACAAGGTGCTTGACCTTTATATCAAGATACGGCTTGAATGCCGTGCCCGCCGGTATCAGGTGACCGAGTATTACGTTTTCCTTCAATCCGTAAAGTTCATCTACCTTACCAGCCAAAGACGCCTCAGTCAAGACCTTAGTTGTTTCCTGGAAGCTGGCTGCGGCGATAAAGCTCTCCGACCACAGTGAAGCCTTCGTAATCCCCAAAAGCAATGTCTTGGCGGTTGCAGGTTTTGGTTTTCTGCCTGAGGCCCCGGTACCGCCAATCAATTCAATCTTTTCGTTAATGCTGGCCAACTCCTTCTTGTCGATAGTTTGGTCAACCTCTAAATCGGTTGCATCTCCAACATTGGTAATCTTGACGCTGTTGGTCAATGTTTCATTCGCTTTTTTGAACACAAATTTATCAACGACCTCACCCGGCAAAAACGAGCTGTCACCCACAGATTCGATTTCAATCTTTCGCATCATTTGAGAGCAGATGATTTCAATGTGTTTGTCGTTAATATTGACATTTTGTGAACGATAGACATTTTGAATCTCGATTGTCAAATATCTCTGCAATGCCTCTTCGCCTTTAATTCGCAGAATATCATGCGGCACAAGTGGGCCGTCCGTCAGGGCATCACCTGCTTCCGCTAAATCACCGGTGTGAACATTAAGGTGTCTGTCGCGCGGGACGTGGTGCTCTTTTTCCATGCCGGATTCGGAGCGAATTATAATCGTCATTTTGCCCTTGCGTTTATCGCTTCGCAGCTCGACCCGGCCGCTAATCTCTGCCATTGCGGCAGGGTCTTTGGGTTTGCGCGCTTCAAATACTTCGGTAACTCTGGGCAAACCACCTGTGATGTCCTGAGTGCCACCAGTAGCTCTGGGCTGATGAGCAAGCAACTGGCCTGCCTGAACATGCTGACCCTCGTTAACCCCGATTCTGGCGCCCGCAGGCAGGTAGTGAACATCAAGTATCTTGCCATCCTTGTCGTCTTCGATAATGATTTGCGGATGCTTATCGCCTTTATGCTCGATTACGATGGGTCTGCCAACCTGGCCTTTTCGCTCTTCCTCAAAGCCAATTGTCTCGCCCTCAATAATATCAACAAAGCTTATAAGCCCGGCCACCTCCGCCAAAATCGGTATGCGGTGTGGGTCCCATTGGAATAATAAGGTGCTGGTTTTGATCTTCTGACCGTCCTTGACCAAAACAATGGCGCCATAAGGAACCTTGAACCTGTCGAGTTCCCGGTCTTTTGCGTCAAGAATAGCTATTTCGCCGTTACGTTTCAGTACCACTGTCGTTGTTACTGCCTTTCCATCAACGTTGGACTTGAGGGTAACCGCATTTATATCGCGGTACTGCACCTTTCCTGCATGTGTGGCTTTCTGTTCACGCTCAAGAATAGCTCTTTCAGCGACACCGCCGGTATGGAACGTCCGCAGCGTCAACTGTGTACCGGGTTCACCGATAGACTGTGCTGCAATAATGCCAACCGCCGAACCTTCTTCAACCAATTTTCCGGTACTCATATCCCATCCGTAACACTTTGCACAAACCCCAAACGTACTGTCACAGGTCAGGGAGCTTCTGATTCTGATGGCATCAAGCCCCAAAGCTTCAATCTGTTCTGAGGCTTCAGTTGTTATGACCTCGTTCTCGCGTACAATCATTTCATCGGTAATCGGATTACGAATGTTGTCTCTTGCGGTTCTTCCAATAATAAGCTGTGAAAATGGAACATCGATTTGCTCACCTTTTCTGCCAGTGCTTTTTGTGATTCCCTGCAATGTCTGGCAGTCTCTTTCAATCACAAAAACATTTTGAGCGACATCGATAAGCTTTCTTGTAAGATATCCGGAATTAGCAGTTTTCAGTGCCGTATCTGCCAGTCCCTTTCGCGCTCCATGCGTAGAGCTGAAGTACTCAAGCACTGTCAATCCTTCTCTGAAGTTTGCCTTAATTGGCGTTTCGATAATCTCTCCACTGGGCTTTGCCATTAGCGCTCTCATTCCTGCAAGCTGCTGAATTTGATCTACGCTTCCTCTGGCCCCGGAATCACTCATGAGATAGATTGGATTAAGGTACGGCGATCCGTCCTCTTTAGTATCCTCTTTAAGTCCTTTCATCATTTCGTTTGTTACATCGACTCTCGCTTTTGTCCAGGCATCTATCACCTGATTATACCTTTCCCCTTCTGTCAACACTCCGTCATCGTAGTTCTTACGTATTTTGCTGACCTTCTTTTCAGTTTGTTCAATAATCTGAATCTTCTTTTTCGGTATTTTGAGGTCCGTAATACCAAAGCTCAATCCTGCAAGAGTAGCATATTTGAATCCCAGGTCCTTTATTCTATCGAGCAGGTCCACAGTCTCGGCCGAGCCTGTGAATTTGAAACAGTCACCAATCACCTGGCTCAACATCTTTTGAGACATCGTCATATTGTAAAACGGCATTCCCGCCGGAAGCATATCGTTGAATACACACCTTCCAGCAGTTGTTTCAACGGTGGTAGAATCGTTCAGTTCTGAATCCCCAAGGATCTTGACATCACCAAGTCGGACTATAATTTTTGCCTGCAAATCGATTTTGCCTATTTCCAGGGCCATAATAGCCTCAAAAATATCTCGGAACAGCCTAAGCTCTTTTTTCTTGCCATGTTCACGAGGTTCTGCATAGGTCAAATAATAATTGCCCATCACCATATCCTGTGATGGTCCGACCATCGGCGAACCATTGGCAGGTGAAAAAATATTGGAGGTGGTCATCATTAAAATATGCGTCTCAGCCTGGGCTTCGATACTTAACGGCAAATGCACCGCCATCTGGTCGCCGTCGAAGTCAGCATTGAACCCTCTGCAGGCCAACGGATGAAGCATAATAGCGTTACCTTCGACCAGTACCGGCTCAAAGGCCTGAACACCCATCCGATGAAGGGTCGGCGCACGGTTGAGCAGGACAGGATGCTGATGAATAACTTCTTCGAGGACATCCCAGACCTGTTCGTCACGTCGTTCAATCATTCTCTTGGCGCTTTTAATCGTATCGGCCAGGCCACGTTGTTTAAGTTTGCGAATAATAAAAGGCTGATACAGCTCGAGAGCTATTTTCTTCGGCAAACCGCACTGATAAAGTTTTAAATTAGGGCCTACCACAATTACCGACCGAGCCGAGTAATCTACACGCTTGCCAAGAAGGTTCTCACGGAATCGTCCCTGCTTGCCCTTAATCATATCGGTTAATGATTTCAGAGGTCGATTATTACTGCCCAGAACAGAACGCCGGCAGCGGCCGTTATCAAGCAGCGAATCCACCGCCTGCTGAAGCATCCGTTTCTCATTGCGGATAATCACCTCGGGAGCATTCAGATCCATTAGCTTCTTTAATCGGTTGTTACGATTGATAATTCTCCTGTACAGGTCATTTAAATCACTGGTAGCGAAATTATCTCTTTCGAGCAGAACCAGCGGCCTCAAATCCGGCGGAATAACAGGTATCACCTCAAGAACCATCCACTGTGCTTTATTTCTACTGTTTTTGATCTGGTTAATAATCTTAAGCCGTTTTGTGAGGTCTTTTATCTTTTGCTTACTGTTTGTCTTCGCTATGGCGTCCCTGAGCTGGATGCCGACTTCTTCGAGGTCGAGGTTCTCCAGCAGGGCCTTGATGGCTTCGGCGCCCATTCCCGCCTTGAACGCTCTTCCGTATTTCTTTTCCGCTTCTCTGTGATCTTCCTCGCTGAGCAGTTGTCCGGTTTTCAGTGGGCTTTGGCCAGGGTCCGTTACGACATATTCCTGAAAATAGATAATTTTCTCCAAGTCAGCGGATTTCATTGCCAAAAGGTTTCCGAGCCGATTTGGTATGGCCTTGAAGAACCATATATGCACAACAGGTGCTGCTAAATTGATATGTCCCATTCGCTTTCTTCGAACGCGACTATGCGTAACTTTGACCCCGCATCGGTCGCAAATTATACCCTTAAACTTAGTACCTTTGTACTTTCCGCAGGCACACTCCCAGTCGCGCTCGGGCCCGAAGATTCGCTCACAAAACAGTCCGTCCTTCTCCGGCCGATATGTGCGATAGTTGATAGTCTCGGGCTTTCGTACTTCGCCAAAAGACCAGCTGCGAATATCATTTGGACCGGCCAATGAAATCTTTACCGAACCGTAGTCATTAATCCGATCGTAAATACTTCCTAACATTTAAGGCCCCTTACCAATTCAGTTTTTAGTTATGAGTTTTTGGTTTTTAGTTGCAACTCAAAATCCAACACTAAAAACTCAAAACTCACAGTACGGCGCTTCCAAGCCGTTTCTTTTCGAGCTGAATATTCAACCCTAATCCTCTTATTTCATTGCACAATACGTCAAAGGACAGAGGTGTTCCAGCTTCAAGACTATTTTTACCTTTGACCATTGATTCGTAGATTTTTGTTCGTCCCTCGACATCATCGCTTTTTACCGTGAGCATTTCCTGGAGTGTAAAAGCAGCGCCGTATCCTTCCAGGGCCCAGACTTCCATTTCACCGAATCTTTGTCCGCCGGTTCTTGCCTTACCACCTAACGGCTGCTGGGTAATCAGGCTATACGGCCCGGTTGCTCTTGCGTGAATCTTGTCATCGACAAGATGATGCAGTTTCATCATATAGATGTATCCGATGGTTGCACGCTGGTCAAAAGGCAAACCTGTCCTGCCGTCATACAATTGTGTCTTGAGGATTTTCGGGATATTTATGAAAAATTCATCAGCAGGCGGCACTTCCTTTTCTTTTTCGAGCTGTTTTTTTCGATCGCTCATAAGTTTGTTCGCCTCGGCATTCAATTTCTGGATGTCGTCTTCGTTAGCTCCATCAAACACAGGTGTAATAGCGTTAAATCCTAACACCTTCGCCACCCAGCCGAGATGCGTTTCGAGAATCTGGCCAAGATTCATTCGGCTCGGGACGCCGAGAGGATTCAGCAATATGTCAAGAGGCGTACCATCCTCGAGAAACGGCAGATCCTCCTCGGGCATAATCTTGGCGATGACACCCTTATTGCCGTGGCGACCGGCCATTTTGTCGCCAATTGACAGCGACCTTTTAATTGCAATGTAAATTTTTACCATCTGCAGCACGCCGCTCGGCAGCTCATCGCCGTGTTTCAAGCTCTTAATCTTGTGCTGCTTTTCTTCCTGAATCTCAGTAATCTTGGCCCAGAATCTCTCCACGATTTTCTGTACGTCATCCCGCAGCGAAGCCGGTTTAATCCACTTGATACTAAAGTTTTCTATCTGTTCATAAATAACGTCGTTGTCAGCACTGGCTCCGACTTTTTGACGTGTGGATGGGTCAATGATGTTGACCTCGAACTCCGTGTGAATAATTTCGACCATCTGTCTGAATATCACACATTCCTTGGTCCTCATCTGTTTTTGATATTCTTTTATCTGGACCGCCTGTGTCTGCTTTTGTTCCTCGGAGCCTGCACCTCGTCTGGTAAACCGTTCCGTCTTTATTACGACACCTTCGTATCCGCTGGGCAGTTCAAGCGAATCATTTTTGACATCTTCGCCGGCTCTGCCGAATATAGCATGCAGTAGTTTTTCTTCGGGCGTCAGTTCCGTCTTGCTCTTGGGCACCACCTTGCCTACTAAGATATCACCGGTGCAGACCCTTGTTCCTTCACAGACTACCCCGTGTTCATCAAGGTTCCCCAGTGCCCTTTCACTGACATTGGGAATGTCACGGGTAAATTCCTCCTTGCCAAGGCGGGTCTCGCGAACTTCGGCTGTAAATTCGTCGATGTGAATGCTCGTAAAGCTATCGTCTTTACACAATCTTTCACTGACGATAATCGCATCCTCAAAGTTAAACCCGTCGAAAGAGACAAACCCCACAAGGATATTTTTACCGAGGGCCAATACGCCATTGTCGGTGCCTCCGCCGTCTGCTATGATCTGGTTGGCCTTTACGCTGTCACCGAGCTTGACTATGGGCTTTTGATTAAGACAGGTTCTCTCGTTCAAACCAACAAATTTGGCAAGATTATATTCCTCGGTATGGTTAATAACTATCCTTGTTGCGTCCACAGCAGTAACGACCCCGCCTTTTTCGGCACGGACAACCATACTTGAGTTTTGGCCAACAACTTTTTCCATACCTGTGCCGACCAAAGGCGACTCCGTCTTCAGCAGAGGAACCGCTTGTCGCTGCATATTTGAGCCCATCAAAGCCCGGTTTGCATCGTCGTGCTCTAAGAACGGAATAAGTGAAGCGGAAACACCGACGATTTGTTTGGGTGAAATATCAACGTAGTCAACTTCGTCGCTGGAGACCTGGGTCAGCTCACCGCCTTTTCTTACGAGAACGAATCCTTCAGTGATTTTGTCGCTGTCTGGGTCAACCGCGCTTGGAGGTGCGAATATTACCTTCATCTCCCTATCAGCCCGCAAATATTCAACTTTGTCTGTAACCTTACCTTTTTCGACTTTGCGATATGGTGTAAGTAAAAATCCATACTCATCAATCTCGGCAAATATTGCCAACGAAGCAATCAATCCGATATTTGTCCCTTCAGGCGTTTCAATTGGACAGATTCTGCCGTAATGGCTGATATGTACGTCGCGCACTTCAAAGCCGGCCCGCCTTCTGTTCAAACCGCCAGGACCAAGAGCTGACAGACGCCTCTCGTGGGTCAACTGGCTCAATGCGTTGGTCTGGTCAACAACCTGGCTCAACTCACCACGACCAAAGAAATAGTTGATACTGCTCGAAACGCTCTTTGAATTAACCAAATCTGCGATGCGAGGCGGCTCTTCGGGGTCTCTTTTAAAACTCATCCGTTCCTGAACGGTTCTGCGAAGCTTAAGCAGCCCTTTTCTGATCTCATCTCCTGCGAGCTCATCGATTGTGCGAAGCCTCCTGTTGCCCAGATGGTCGATATCATCAATCTGGCCCTCATTGTTCCGCAAAGCCATTATGTATTTCATCGTGCTGAGGAAATCTTCGGGCCGAAGAGTCATCTCTTCCTCGCTCACTGTCTGGTTGAATTTCCGATTTAATCTGAACCTGCCGACCTTGCCCAGACGATAACGGTTGGAATCAAAAAATTTCTCCCTAAAGAAAGTTTTTGCTTTTTCTTTATTGGGCGGATTACCGGGTCGCAATCTCATATAAAACTTGAGCAATGCCAGCTCGTGGCTCTCGATATTATCCTCGGCTAAGGTGTTCAAAATGAGGATGTCCCGGACATTGTCGATAACCTCAATCTCAACGTTTCCTTTTTTCCCCACACGACTTTTTTTCCGCTTTTTTCGTTTTCCAGAAAGTAAAATTTCATCTCGAATATGATCTCGAAATGAACTCGCACCAGAACCAGTCCAGTGAAATTTCTGTCTATGTTTAAGGTTGTCGGACATTCCTACGTAGACAATCTTTTTTTCTTTTTTATTACGGAAGATATACACACCGGGCTTATCCGATACGTTCTCATGACCTGCCTGCCACTTTTTACCCTTTACTTTGTTAACGCAAACTTTGAATATTTTACTTAACTCCTTCGGTACGTCCTTTTCCCACGCTTTCTTTATTTCTTCTGTGGAGTTTTTTGGTTTATCTATGTTATACTTTGGAATGTGCTTTTTATCAGGATGGGGATGATTTTGGTCAGGCCACTCTATCATAAGCCTGTCTTCCAAGTATTTCAGAATCTTGTCAAGATTAGTGTCTCTGGACACTCCCCGACCTTTTAATACTTCTTTCATCTTAGTCAGGTAATTCTCACAATCCGCCTCTGATAACTCAACAGGTACACATATACACTCTAAATTTCCCAACATCCATTGAGTAATGTCTTCCTTGCTATCAGTGATGTCTATACCGCTTTGTTGTATTAAAGAGAGCTTGTCGCTGATTTGCGCACCGGCTTTTACTATGATTTCACCGGACTCTTTGTCCACGATCGGCTGAACGGCCCACATAGTGGGCACCAATTTACTCAGCGGCACCTTTTTCGTCGGATAAAACAAACGCAGAATCTGTTCTGTAGTTCCGTATGCCTCGCTCATCGCCCGTAGTAAAATGGTTGCCGGTATCTTGCTGGACTGGTCGATTCTGACCACTAAAACGTCTTTGTTCGTAACCCCTATCTCTATCCAACTACCCCTTTCCGGGATGATTCTACCGCCGTGCAGCACTCTGTCGCCTTCTTTACTCTCGATAAGAAAATCAACACCCGGACTTCGGTGCAGTTGGCTTACGATGACTCGCACAGCGCCGTTGATAATGAACTCCCCGCCGCCTATCATAACCGGCATTTCGCCAAGATACATTGCCTGCTCGGACAAATCTTCACCATCCTTGGTTCGCAATCTGCACCATATTTTCAACGGGTAGCCGTATGTCAGCCGTAACTGTCGGCACTGAATAGGGGTATAATGCGGCTTTTCCAGTTCGTAGTAGAGATATTCCAGAATCATCTTCTTGTCGTAGCTCTCGATAGGAAACGTCTCCTGGAAGATAGCTTCGAGTCCGCTATGCTTTCTTTTCGTTGGTGCCACGTCTTGTTGCAAAAACCGCTCGTAACTTCTTCTTTGTATTGCTACCAGGTCCGGAATCTCAACGGCATCTCGTATGCTTCCAAAATCTCGAACGCTTTGTCCAGCACCAGTTTTATACATTGCCAATCTCCAGCATTAAATGCCTAAATTGTCCTATGTAGGTACAACCCTCTGTTTTTTCCCTGCTTTTTCCCAAAAGGGCAGGCCAGCAGTCCTCCTGCTTACGCTAATTCAACTACGGCCCCGACAGCTTCAAGCTGCTTTTGTACAGCTTCAGCATCATCTTTACTGAGTCCCTCTTTGACCGGCTTGGGAACGTTGTCAACAAGGTTTTTGGCTTCTTTCAATCCCAATCCCGTTAAAGACCTTACCTCCTTGATAACCTGAATCTTTTTCTCGCCGAATTCTTTGAGGATTACATCAAAGCTGGTTTTTTCTTCCTCCTCTTCAGCTTGACCTTGTGCAGAGAGACCCGCTACCATAACAGCTCCGCCGGCAGCCGGCTCAATACCATATTCGTCCTTGAGATAATCGCCCAGCTCTTTAGCCTGCATCAACGTCAGACCCATTATATCGTCACCAAGCTTCTTAACCTTACTGCTCCACTTCCCTGTCTCTTTAGCTTCCTGTGTTTTCTTCGTTTCCTTGGTCTCTTTCGTTCCCTTGGCTTCTTTTTCTTTCTTAGCTTCTTTCGTTTCTTTAGTTTCTTTCACTTCTTTCGCTTGTTCTTCTGCCATTTCTATTAACTCCTGTTACATAGCGCCTCGTGGTAGCCGAAACTTCGCCGTTTCGTTTAACCTCGTTATTAAAACCAGGGACAGCCACGCAGGCTTTTCTCATATTTCAGAGGTCAGAAGTCAGATTTTTCTGTCTTCTGTCTTCTGTCTTCTGTTTTCTGTCTTCTGTCTTCTGTCTTCTGTTTTCTGTCTTCTGTCTTCTGTCTTCTTACGCTGCTTGTTTTTCATCGCTCTGGGCAATAGTCTCTATACAACCTGCGATAATTCCTGCAGGAGCACCAACGGTTGAGGCCAATCCCCTGGCAGGGGACTGTATCAAGCCGGCAATCTTGCTGAGTAGCTCTGCTCGTGTCGGCATCTTTGAAAGGTTCTCTGCTCCTTCAGCATCTAAAGCTGAGCCGTCGAGAAAGGCCCCTTTAATCTCTATCACAGGGACCTTCTTGACCCATTCGGCCAATGCTTTTGCAACGTCAACGATACTGTCACCGCCGTAAGCGATAGCGCAAGGGCCGCTAAACAACACCGATGCAGACTCCATCTGTTGGCCGCACAACGCTTTTTTGAACAGCGAGTTCTTGACCACCGATAAGCTGATGTGCTTTTCTTTAAGCTCACCGCGCATCAGATTATTGTCAACACCGCCGACACCCCTGGTGCTGACAACCAAAAAATCTCTGATGTCCTCGTTGACGATTTTCTTTTCCAGTTCCGACTGTAGTAACTCTTTTACGTACTTGCTCATCCTGTCACCTGTGCTTCGGATTTCGTATTTACTCTCAGTATTTCGTGTTTAGGATTTCGTATTTCACATTCGACTTCACGATTTACGCTTCAAATATCAACTATTATGCCGGGGCTCATTGTCGCAGATATACTCATTTTCTTGATATACGTCCCTTTTGACGCCGCCGGTTTTATCTTCTTTATATGCGAGACAAACGCATCGATATTACCTACCAGTTTTTCAGTCTCAAAGCTTTGCTTACCGACTACTGCGTGGATATTGCCGCCGGCATCGTTTCTAAACTCGACTTTGCCCGCGGCAAATTCAGCCACTGCGGTCGCAACATTGCCGGTCACCGTGCCATTTTTAGGCGAAGGCATCTTCCCCTGCGGCCCGAGGACCCGGCCGAGCTTACCTACCTTGCTCATCACCTTCGGCGATGCGATAGCCACATCGAAATCCATCCAGCCATCCGTGATTTTTTTAACAAGCTCATCGCACCCGGCCTCAATGGCACCAGCGCTTTTGACTGCCTCAACATCCGAATCCTCGCAGAAAGCGATGACTTTTTTCTGCTTGCCTATCCCGTGAGGCAAAGATATTGAGCCTCTAACCAGCTGGTCAGCCTGCTTCGGGTCGATACCTAAGTGAAGAACACATTCTATACTCTGGTCAAATTTCACCGACTTGAACGATTTGACCTTCTCGACAGCCTCAGTCAGACTAAGGCTCTCTTTGCTTAACTGTTCCGATTCTTTCTTGTATCTTTTGCTTTTAGCTCGCATTGTTCATCTCGTTTTGTGTACAAGTTGTTACTAATCAATTATCTCCACGCCCATACTTCGGGCGGTGCCTCTGATAATTTTATCGGCCTGTTCCAAATCGTATGCGTTCAAATCCTTGAACTTGGTCTCAGTGATTTTACGTAGTTGCACGGCACTGATTGTGCCGACCTTCTCTTTATTCGGGACGCCACTGCCCTTGGCGATTTCGGCCGCCTGTTTCAGCAGGACCGCCGCCGGAGGGCTTTTGACCTCAAACGTAAAACTTTTGTCCCTAAAGACCGTTATCACGACCGGCACAATTGTCCCGTTAAGTTCCTTTGTTCGTTCATTGAACTGCGAAACAAACTGGCCTATGTTAACGCCATTCTGACCTAAAGCAGGTCCTATCGGTGGGGCCGGCGTCGCCTTTCCGCCCGGAGCCTGCAATTTAATCTTTACCACTACCTCTTTGGCCATTCTTCACCTTTAATTGTTAGTCCGTCGCCTGTAAGCTCCGAACTTCCAGTCTCTCAGTTACAATTTCTCTATCTGCCAATACTCTATATCCAGCGGCGTGGGCCGACCGAATATCGTAACAATTACCTCCACTCTGCCACGCTCGGCATCAATCGAATCGACGACACCTTCACAGTTCTCAAAGTGTCCCTCTCGAATTTTAATCATATCACCTTTGCTAAACTCGACTTTGATGCTCGGTGCCTCATCGGGCCTTTCAGCCTCTAAAAGCATCTTTGCCACATCCGTATCGCGCATCGGGGTCGGAATCCCTTCCGTGCCGATAAAATCTCCTACGCCGGTGGTCCCCTTAATCATAAACCACGCCTTTTCAGGAACCCGTCCATCCTCGGTCGATTCCATCTCCATAAAAACGTAGCCGGGATACAGTTTTCGCTTATGGACCGTCTGTTTGTTGCCGCGGATACGCTTAATCCGCTCAACTGGAACCTCTATCCTGCCGATAATATCGGCCAAACCCTCACTCTCGACCTTCTGCGCAAGGACGTCTTTGACCTGCACCTCTTTATTTGCCGCAACTCGTAAAACGTACCACTGCATATTAACACCCTGTTTCGTATCTGCTTCGAGATACAACTGAAATTTTGCAAAAGTCTTGATACAAATTAACCCAGGAGCCACGTAAAGAACGTTCTAAAACCTAAATCTGTAGTTCCAAGAAGCGTAGCCATCATAATCACAAACACGATAACGATAAACGTCGAAACAGCTATTTCCTGTTTGCTTGACCAGCTGACCTTTTTCATTTCGCCCTCAGCGGCAATCAGAAAATCTGCAACTGAAGCTTTATTTATCAGCCAGGAAATCAAAAGAACAAAGACAACAAACAAACCAAGAGGCACCATAGTTGCAACCCACAATGCCGCCTTACGGCTCATTTCCCATTCGGCAGCCTCTAATTTTCTGTAAAGCTGCAAACAGCCCAATCCGGCAAATATTGCCCCGGCAAAAGCAGTGCAGAGCCTCGTGTATTTGCCCTGACCACGTTTATAAATATTAAAAATCATAATTGACCTCGTATCCGCCAAACAGAAGCAGGCTTACCAGTCTCCTATCTCGCTTCACCTCATACGCTTCAAAGCAGGCCAGGAGGGAATCGAACCCCCAACCTTCGGTTTTGGAGACCGACGCTCTGCCAATTGAGCTACTGGCCTGTTAAATTGACTATTGATTGTTTCTTATCGATTATTTGCAATTGTTTGAAACGCCGAAATCCGCATCTTTCAATAACCAATTACTTGCGCCGTATCTTATGGACCGTATGCTTACGTTCCCTCCTGCAAAATTTCTTTAGCTTCAATTTCGGCGTACCCTCTGCTACATTAACACTTGTACGATAGTTTCTATCTTTGCACTGGCTGCATTCAAGCCAGACATTCTCCCTTTTGCTCTTCTTTTTAGCCATAAGGTTCATCCCACCAGACAGGCCCGCTTACATAAGAAACATCCGATTTTTCCGCAGATGCCTGTCCGGATACACTTTGCCGGTCGCAACGCCCTGGTTTTTGACGCCTGCAGCTACCAGAGAAGTTACCCAGAGATGTTCATTCAATAATCTTAACTACCACACCGGCACCGACCGTCTTACCTCCCTCACGAATAGCAAAACGAAGGCCTTCCTCCATGGCAATTGGCGAAATAATCTCCACCTCCATTGCTATATTGTCTCCCGGCATACACATCTCTGCACTTTTGCCTTCTCTGCTCATCAGCGAAAGGACCGCGCCGGTAACATCGGTTGTTCTGAAATAAAACTGTGGTTTGTATTTCGCGAAGAACGGTGTATGACGACCACCCTCTTCTTTAGATAAAACATAAACTTCAGCATGAAACTTGGTATGCGGAGTAATACTACCGGGTGCCGCAACAACCTGTCCCCGCTCTAAATCCTTCTTTTCAATGCCACGCAAAAGCACGCCGATGTTATCGCCGGCCTGGCCTTCATTGAGCGTTTTGTTAAACATTTCAACGCCGGTAACAATCGTCTTGCGAGTCTCCTTGGAAAGACCGACGATTTCAATCTCCTCGCCGGTGTGCACTTTACCACGCTCAATCCTGCCTGTACCGACCGTACCACGGCCTTTAATGCTGAAAACGTCCTCCACCGGCATAAGAAACGGCTTGTCAACTTCACGCTCAGGAATCGGAAAATACTCGTCAACCGCAGTCATCAGCTCATCGATGCACTTGCAGGCCTCATCATCCTTACCTTCACATTCCATCGCTGCCAAAGCCGAACCCTGAATAATAGGAATATCGTCCCCGGGGAATTCATACTTGTTCAGCAGGTCTCTTATCTCCAGATCGACCAGCTCGATCAGTTCAGGGTCGTCAACCTGGTCAATTTTGTTCATGAAAACCACAATCTTGGGCACGTTAACCTGACGGGCAAGCAGGATATGCTCACGAGTCTGTGGCATCGGGCCGTCGCCTGCCGCCACTACCAGAATGGCCCCG
The DNA here is from genome assembly GCA_022566315.1 of Planctomycetota bacterium. Taxonomy (GTDB): domain Bacteria; phylum Planctomycetota; class Phycisphaerae; order Sedimentisphaerales; family Anaerobacaceae; genus NIOZ-UU13. The sequence continues at coordinate 7,039 of JADFJC010000012.1, read as the reverse complement.
TCCATCTGGGCTGCTCCGGTAATCATATTCTTGATATAGTCGGCGTGTCCAGGGCAGTCAACATGAGCGTAATGGCGCTTCTCCGTCTCATACTCTATGTGAGCAGTATTTATTGTAACGCCGCGCTCCTTTTCTTCCGGGGCATTGTCGATGTCTTCGAACCTCTTGATGTTACCGCCACCGGCATTATGTGCCAGCCGCATTGTGATTGCAGACGTCAACGTCGTCTTGCCGTGGTCAATATGACCGATTGTTCCAACATTGATATGTGGTTTCGTCCGTTCAAATACTGCCTTAGCCATCTTAATATAAACCTCCAATGTGCAGGGTTAGTATTTATTTGTCCCTATCTGAATCTAATTCCTGAAAAACTGCTTTCGAACCTCTTATTAACCACTTCACAGCCAGGATTACTCCTTGTCCCGCACCAAAACAACTTTGGCTAACCCTGCAGCACAAAATCATCTTTGACAATGCTGCGAGGCTCGCACCGTTTTGGCGCTGGATAAGCTGTACCGGCTTGACCAGCTTGCATTTAGCTGCTGATGGGGCTCGGACCCATGACCTCGTCCTTACCAAGGACGCGCTCTACCACTGAGCTACAGCAGCAACCGACTGCCCGTTGGCTTCTTAGTGCGGTAAATCGGATAAGAAATCACGTTTTGGCCGACCAGGAAGCCACAAAATTTAAACAGTCATTAGACTGTCCGATTCACCGTCCGCCCTTTGCTCTACAAAGCTGCGCAGAGCAGAGACAACTGCGGTGAATCGAATAAGAAACCACGTTTTGTCCGGCTAAAAGCCGGAAAATATAAACAATCTCTCTTTATCCCTGCTCAATTTACATACACGGATAGCGCAGGAATCCATAACTCTTCAATAGCTTTTTTATGTAAACTGAACAATTTATCGAAATAAACCTAAGAATGCAAGCATAAAAAACAAAAAAATACGAAAAAAATATTTTTTTTTCTCTTATTGCAAGAAGTTGCCGTTAGATGCCGGGAAAAGGAAATCGGCGAAGACAGGATCTGGGAATATGAATTCGTAATTGCACAGTGATAATGGAGTCAGCGATGCGGTGCTGTTAAATCCTCCAAGACTAATTGAATTAGAATAAATGTCGAATAGTTACTATTTCTCTTTGGCCTTAGCAGCTTCTTTGGGCTTTTCCGCCCCTTTGCTTTTACCAAGACGGTCTGTCCAGTTTTTAAGCCATTCTTGCCACTTCGGCCTGGACACGGAAAGCTTTACTCCGCTCAGCGCTTTTAAGACTGCGTTGGGGTCGGCTCCAGTGGGCGGTTTGCTTAGATAATTGTTAATTGGGTCCAGAACAGCGCTGTCGGGACCCAAATCTTCCTTCTCTAAGCATTTTCTCACCAATTCGGCGGCACGCTCCGCTTTTGACCCTTTCAAGTACGCATCCAATAAGTTTGGCAGGATTGCCTCTCTTTCCTTGGCCGTCCGAGCAGCTTTGTACAGCCTGTCCAAATACTCCGCCGCTCGTTCAAACTGACCTATTCTTTTATAAAGCTCAGCCAGCTTCTCTCTAACACTTTTGAGCATATTTGTTTTGTTTTCGCCGGTGGCCTTTACCTCTGCTATCTTAAGAAAAGCAATTTTCTGCTGTTCATCAGATAACTTGCTTTTGCTGTTTTGCGAGGTGAATTTGTCCATCCATTCGTTCAGGATGCCGGAATCGGAACCATTGAATATCTTAAGCATCGCCTGCCAGGCCGGCCCACTTTCGGAGTTTGAACCTATTTTTTCCGCCAGCCAGGTTAAATCTTCTTTGCCGCCGTCGCTGCCTGCAAGCTCTATCAATTTCTTCCTTAGTATCTCGCTGGGGTCATTGATAAATATATCTTTTCTTAGTCTTTTCAGAGCGCTTGCTTTGTCGATATAGATAAGCCCGTCCACTGCTGTTTCCCGGACAAAAGCCGTTTCGTCGCGCAGAGCTTCTATAAATAACGGCCCAAAAAGCGTAGCTGCCTTGGCCTTGCCGGCGCTGCCCTGGGCACATAAGCCGGCCATTGCGCTGAGCAGCTCTCCACGTAATGCACCGTCAGGCTTTTTCTCTTGTTGGTTATATCTTTTGACAAGCAAAGCAAGATAAACGTCAAGCTCCTCCGGCTTTAATCCCTCCGGCTCAAGCAGCTTTCGCATAACTTCCGTGCCCTTTCGAGCTTTTCCCGCATCCTCATCAGAAAGGTATTTCGCCGCCCATTCCAGGGCTTGTTTTCTTATCTCCGGTGAAATCGTGACAGGTGAGGTCTTAAGAGCGTTTGAACATGCCCCACCGAGCGCATCCAATAATTCGACTTTGACCTGCTCGTCCGGTTCGACTTCAAGCTGAGCTAACAGTTGTTGGGCCGAATTCAAGTGCACCATCAAAGACAACAGCGTAGCTGTCTTTAAGCGAACATCTCTGTCCGGGTCCGAAATCAAATTGACCAAAATAGGCTCGAGTTCAGGCGGTAATTTTGGGTTCGTTCCTTTTCTCCATTGAGAGACCTTTTCCAGCGCCCATAATTTGGTTATCGCTTCTGAGTTTCCCAAATGCTCAGCCAAAAACTTACCTCTGACCGTATCATCACTGATGCCGTCGTATCTTTTGCCCAACTCTGTTAGATACCTCTTTTGCCACGAGTTCAACTTGGTTCTCATCTCGCGCAGCAGCGCTTCCTGGTGAATCAGCCAGTCCCGCAGGAATTCATCTTTTCCTTTGCTCCGCAGCTCAATGATATTTTGCTCACGCGTCCAGTAGTTTTCGCCGACCGGTATGCCCAGAAAATGCAACGCCTCTTCTGCCTCGGCAGCCACTTGTTTTTCAGGGTCGTCAACCAGCCTTATAAGTCTTATAGTTGCCTCCATATCCGGCTGACGTTTCAATGCCTGGATGGCATTTAATCTCGTCTTGACCGGCTTTGAGGCATCTGTTGTTATATCTTCGAGCGATTCCCCGATTTTCTCATACTTAAAAATCAACGTTGCCTCCGCAGCCAGCTGGGCTTCCTCAGCAATCTCAGTGGCAAAAACACCAAGCAGCGGCTGGATGAAATCTTCCTTGTTCTTTATTTCTCCATTCGATGCTCTGGCCTGAATCAATGCCTTACAGACAGCCATACGCGCCGCACTGTTCTTTGTCTGCTTCAACGCATCAAGAAGAACCGCTCTGGCTAAGGGATTTTCACTACCCAACATCACAGTGGCCGCTTTTATGCGTATCTGTTCGCTTGGGCCTTCGAGAAGGGCATTTTTGTTGATTTCCAGTTGCTCGTCAGGTTTGGCCTCCGTGCGAGCTTCATTGGTGGCATTAGCTCCAAAGGCCGGGGTATTTGTACCAATACCAGCTTGCTGGCACCCTATCACCAACATCAGTATTATCAGATATAACCTCTTCGTGCTCATTCGAATGACCTTGAGGAAACTGCTGCCTATCAACTTCACTACCATATAATAACCTATAAACTACATCCAAGTCAAGTCTCGTTTCTGAATTCTCGTCCTTCTATTCTAAACGAGCATCGAGCATCCAGCATTTTATCCTTCGCAGTAGCTCTGCTACGGAGAATGGACGACCCAGCAGCGCTGGGTTCCGATCAAAACCCGCCGTTGGCGGGTCGAATTTACGGTCTCGGATGGAATTTTCGGTGAATCTTTCTTAATCTTTCCTGGTCAACGTGCGTATAAATCTGGGTAGTGGCTATGTCAACATGGCCGAGCATCTCCTGGACACTTCGCAAATCGGCCCCACCTGCCAGCAGATGCGTTGCGAAGCAATGTCTCAATGTGTGCGCAGTTAAATTTCTGGGCATACCCGCCCGAATTGCGTATTTTTTGACCAACCTCCAAATCTCAATACGGCTCATAGGCCGGCCTGTTCGGGAAAGCAGCAGAAAATCGCCGCTAAAAGCGGAACGAGTCAACTTTGGTCGTCCGCCAGGGCGAACCAGATATTCTTCTATCGCTGCGATGGCAACTTTGCCCATTGGGACTATCCGTTCTCTACTACCTTTGCCAAGGCAGCGCAGGTAACCGATATTAAGGCTCAAGTCCGAGATTTTCAGCCCCGCTATCTCGCTGGCACGGATTCCGGTCGCATAGAGCAATTCAAGCATCGCCTTATCACGAAGGTAAAAAGGCTCATCCGGACACGGTGCATTCAAAAGCTCAATGACCTGTTGTTTGCTGCAAACGCACGGCAGTCTCTGCCAGACCTTCGGGCTTTCAAGGAGTGAGCTAAAGTCCTCTTCGATAAGGCCGGTAAGCTTGCCGAACCGAAGGAGCATTCTTATGGCCACCAGCGAACGCTTAATCGAGCTTTCGCTTTTGTGCTCCTCTGTAAGCACTCGCAGATAGTTCTGGATAAGGGCCGGCTTTATTTGCCGCAGCTCGATGCTCGACGAGAATCCAGAATCCAGAATCGAGTATCGAGTAAAGCTTTTCAGGTCCTGGCCGTAAGCCAAAATGGTATTATTGGCCAGCCCCGCCTCGACAGTCAGATAATTGAGAAAGCTCCTGACGCTTTGCTCTAAAGTAGTCTCCTTGGGGACGCCTAACGGCGGGACGGTTCGCTCGGCTCGGCGAAGCCGCTCGGGCTGATGAAGCCGGCCGGAGCGGGCCGAACCATCCGTACCTTCGTCCGCCAACGGCGGGTTTTGGTCAGAACCCAGCGCTCTTTTAACTGCTCGTCTCATACCATATCATCGGCATTAAAAGAGCTAATCTTTAGCCGTCGGGCAGGGGCAGTTCCCGAACCGCCCTAACCCGAACCATACATACACAAACCTCTTTTAATTTTATTATTGCCTTGCCCTACGCCAACTCGACGCCCCGCGTCGAGCGTATTTAGCCCCGGTCTCTGGCCGGGGGTGCAGACGCGAGGAATGCTAAAATTCCTTTTTCCTTCCCAATTCACTAATCTCTAATTCACCAATTCTCTAATCTCTAATTCTCTAATCCACTAAAATTCCTTTTCTTTCCAATTCTCAATTCTAAATTCTCTACCCCCTATACGCTGTACGCAATACGAATTGTCATTCCGAGCGCAGTCGAGGAATCTATTTAAAATAGTTGTCATTCTGAACGTAGTGAAGAATCTCAAACCCAATAGTAAATAGTCAATAGTAAATAATAAATTGATTCCTTGCCTTTCCCCTCCTTTTCATGTATTTTACCCCGTGAGATAGCGAAGCTTATCTCTCTGGGGTAGCAAGGCGTTATCTAACCGGGGACTAAAGGCGTGATGCATCCGGGAGCGGAATCAACACGCGATACGCTTCACGAGACGCGAGATACGAAATCGGCGGGAATTGTGAGTTTGGGTATTGTTAGCCACAGATTTCACAACAAAAATGTTATTTGTTTATAAGTTTTTGTTGACAAATGAGTTGCCATGATGCTATAATATTTGATAAGCGTCGGACGATGGAGGATGTTCCCCTTGTCCGAGTATCACGCTAAAAGAAGGCTTTACCCGAAGAAAAGAACGACATTACCTTATCGATTTGGCACATTTATTGGGTTAGCTGTCAAAATTGCTTTACAAAGCTTATTGTGAGTTTATATTGGAGACTTTGACTGAAGCTCTGAAAGGCCAACTGTCGATAAAAACTTAGCAGTACTAATTACTTAGGGAAGATGGGAATTATGAAAGATTACTGGCTTGCCAAGCTAATTAGTTCCGTTACAGAGGTGGATTCGAGAAAGCGGCTTCAGAAATCGATTTATCTTCTCCAACGCGCAGGCTGTCCATTACAGTTCAGTTACATTCTTCATTATTATGGGCCGTATTCCTTCGAGCTGGCGGGTTTAATAGACCAGCTTAAAGGTGCTGACATAATTGATGAGTCACCCGAGCAAACAGGTTTTGGCGGCGTCCGGTACAGGTCAGAAATAAGCCAGAAGGGGAAACGTGTACTCGAAAACTTTCAAAAAAGTAAAACTGGCAAGGAGGTGTATGGACAGATACAGCCATTTATTTCCTACTTTCGGGACCTGAATGAAGAAGATCCTTGGGTTTTAGAACTTGCTGCAACTGTCGCATATTTTAATGAAGGCAATTGGACAGAAGCGCAAAAGCAAACAGCGACATTCAAGAAACTTTCACCAAATGACAAGAATCTAAAAAAAGCTTTTGCCCTTGCCTCAGCTTGACGGGGGTTGTATGGCCCAAAAGTTATTCCGCGACCCACTTTATGATTACATAGCGTTAGACAAAAAAAAGGACTCTTGGCTGCTCGACCTAATAAATTGCCCTGAAGTTCAGCGGCTTCGATACATTAATCAACTTGGCCTGAGCCATTTCACTTATCCTGGTGCTACGCATTCGCGCTTCTCGCATAGCCTTGGCGTTTTACACCTGATGCAACTATGCCTCTCTTATTTGAAACCAACTTATTCGAAAAACCATTTTAAGCTCTTAGATGAAGAGGCTTTGTTGGCAGCAGCGTTACTGCATGATATTGGTCATGCTCCATTTTCCCATGCGACAGAGAACATTTTTGGAAATCATGACGAAAGAACTGTTGAAATAATTCTTAATTCTGATTCTGAAATTCATCGAGCTTTGAGTAAACGTGCCCCAAGTCTTCCGTCAAAAGTTGCTGCACTGATCGCAAAAAGGCTTCCAACGGGTGCGAAACAACCGCCGCTTTGGCAGAAGTCATTAATTTCAAGTCAGTTAGATATGGACCGTTTGGATTATTTAAGGCGGGACTCTTTATGTTCAGGAGCAGAATATGGAAACTTTGATTGGTTCAGCCATTGCTTGTAAGTAACACCGACAAATTCTGATAAAGTTTTTCCACCGAGCATAATTCCAGGGGTTGTCCGAAATACTCTTTTTACATCTTTTTTAGTTTTTTTGCTTAGGTTATTTAAAAATGAAAGTTCTCCACCAAATTGTATTTCTTTTAATTGACCTTTATAGGGTTTTTTGTTTTTCATAAAAAATTCTCAAGATATTTTAAAGGTTCTTTTTCTAAGACCATCATTTGAAGTTTTTCTTGCCAATTTGGTTGACATTTAGAACAAC
>JADFJC010000217.1 GCA_022566315.1 Planctomycetota bacterium | reverse complement strand
ATTTGAAGCTGAAACTGAATTCAAAAAAAAGGATTCAAAAACGTGTTAAGCAAGCACACCAAAAAAGCCCCAAACCGGCCTTCGGTCGCGTATCTCGTATCCTTCCCTTCGATTACACTCAGGGTAAACTCCCTGGCTCAGGACAGGTCTCGTGAAGTGTATATCGCACAAATGAAGAAAGCCCCGAACGGGCCTGCGGGAGAAAATTACTTGTGCTAATTGTACATAAAGTACACTGTCGCCTTGCAATCATCGCTCACTCTGACCCTCACCCAGTGCGCCGAAAAACCATCTGGAAAAACATGGTAGTTGTATCCCCTCTCACCTGTGACTTTAACCGGTGTGTACGATTTCCATGTCCCGTTGCCGAGAAAATCAATCTCTATCCAGAACCACACGTCCTGCTTTAAGTCATGAGCAAGATGCACGACCTTCTTATCAAAGCCGGTCATCAAAAACGGGTCTGATACGGTTCCCGCTTTCACCGGCGTTTCCCACCAGGGCCCGCCCCAGCCGCTGGGCTTACCCATCGACCACAGGTCATCTATATTTCCAAACCACAGACCCGATTGCGGCTGTCCCTGGTCGTGGTCTATCTGGTTGCCGGCCATCACAAACAACCCGCGCCAGTAGCAAAAATCAGGAACCACACGCAAATGGCTGCAAATCGGACGAATCCCCCATATCTTACCGCCATAAGCGAAAGGCGGAAGGTCATAGAACATCCCGTGAACATCCATCAGCAAGCGTTCCGTCTGCGCATGACGGATTCGCATCCATTCTGTGTTCCAGGCGTGGTCCCACGAATGGCTGGCCTTGGGAAGCAGATAACGCAGCCATTTACCCTGGGCGAGCACACGAAGCACAACACAGGATTTTGTCCAGCCGGTGGCGTAAATCGTATGACCACCGTAAGAGTCGCCTGAGGCGCTGCCGTGGACTTCCACGAAGGGATTGCGCTCGATAATCGTCCATTTCCTGCCGTCCCATTCGGCCAACCGCCCGGCATCTCTCTGGCCAAGAAACTCCTTCTCGTCATAAGTATTGTTGGCCACAACAACCCGGCCCTGTGCGGTGTAAGCGCTTTTGAAATGGGCTTTGGCATTTTTGATTCCGAGCTCCTTGACCAGATTGAACAGGAGCTTTGCTTCAAGGCTATGCACATCCACCTCCCAGAAGCGGCCTTCCATACCAAGGAAATAGACCTTGTTTTTCGCCTCGGTCAGGTGATGCACAGTGGCGGTCAGGCGATAATTCCTGAGTGCTTCAATTGTTCGGACGTTTCCATCGGCATCAATGGCGTGCGGCCCGATGAACGCCTGTCCGGACGGCCAGTGCACCATCCGATTTGCAAACGTGCCCGTAACCGAGGCCGGATGCCGTCGCATCGTCATATCATCGCTTATCTCATAAAGTCCGAGACCCTTACCCTTAATGTGCGAGACATACCCAATCGCCCACAGCTTGTCCGCCCATGGAATTAGCGCCCCGATGCCGGCCTCCGAATTACTGCCCAACCCTTTGGCCATAACCGTCAGATTCGGGAACACCCCATTGATATGAATCGGAAGTTCTCTGGTACCCGCATTCTCCGGGGAGGATGTCTCTGCGTCGAGGTTCTGAGCCTGTCCGGAGCCGATGCCGAGAACCAACACCCATAGTACAACCAAAACAAACCAAGTCCGATGCCGGAGATTTGTCACTCCCGTTAGGGATGGCCAAGTCCACTTGCGCTTCCCTGAAAATTGCAATCTGCTGCATTGTTTCATAAAAGTCAGATGCTAATCTTTCTCTTGGGCACCAACTTTTGCTTTGCGGCCCAGACGCCGGCAGCTCTCACAATCACATACGCCGACGTGCCTTAGACGTGAGACTCCGGCAAACCTCCTGGTCTCAATCAACTTCGCCCCTTTAGTCTCCATCTTGCGAAGCGCCAGCCTGGCCTCTCTTTTATTATGTGAGCCTACCGCATCGACTACAACAGTAACTTTTTTGCCTCGCTGCAGTAATCCCAGTGCCGTGGCCTCAACAGCACCTTCGAGACTGGTACCGATGAGGATGAACTCATTGGCTCGCACTTCACTCAGCAGCCTGTCAATCCGAGGCTCATCAAACGGGTCAACACACCGCTTGTGAAGAATGACCTGCTTGTACCGCCGCAGCATATCTCTCGGCAAATCAGTATTTCCATCTGCTGCAAAACTTACACGGTTATTAAACAACGTGTAACGTATCTTCTTTTGTCCATCTGTACCATCAAGACAGTAACAGACTTCATTTTCGTTGTTATGATTGGGGTGGACCTCAGCAGTCGAGATTATCGGGACATTTCTATATCTCGCCCAGGCCATCACCCTGCGGATATGTGCCAAAACCCTCCTGTGGTTCCCTATACATGCCTTGCCCCCAGCTAAAAGAAAATCCTTTTGTGTATCAATATCTACTAAAATCTGCTTACGCCGTGCTCTGACCAGTTGTAGAATCATTTTCAGACTTCCTTTTCTTGGCCTCTGCAATTTCGTCCTATAATGAATACGCATCAGCTAACAATCAGGTTCACAGATTCTTATCGAACAGTCTCTGGGGCCACTTTAATCACAGTAAAGCCGGATAAGCAATTTCGATATTCGCCCGAACGGCTGTTATTCTGTATAATACAGGCGCCGAATGCTTGTTATCGTTTTAACGTGTGTTTTTTGGACTTGATTTAACGAATGGCGCGTATTTTAAAAGAATATCCTTCGGTTGCATTAAAGCCCGAAAATTTAGATGGCAAAATCGATTTTGTCCGGGTTTTCGGACGTGTTGGTCCGGTCCACATCGAAATCGGCGCCGGCAAAGGGACCTTCCTGCTCAACCAGGCCAGGAGCCAGCCGGGTAACAATTTCCTCGGTATCGAATGGGCACGCAAATACTACCGCTACGCAGTTGACCGCATTGGCCGATGGGGCCTGACAAACGTGCGGATAATCCGCACCGATGCCGTCGCTTTCTTAGCTGATTTTATTCCCGACAATTCAGTGGAGTGCTTCCACATTTATTTTCCCGACCCCTGGCCGAAAAAAAGGCATCACAAAAGACGCTTCATCTGCCCTGCTAATTTGGAGCATCTGGTTCGCTGCTTAAAAACCGGTGGACAATTAAAAATCGCCACCGACCACGCAGACTATTTTGAACAGATAAAGACGGTTTTGACTGTCTGGAATGAGAAACTGCAGGAGATTGATTTTCTCCCCACCGCCGGCGCTGAAGCCTGCGAATGGGTCGGCACAAACTTCGAACGAAAATACCTCAAAGACCAAAGACCGATTTACACCCTCGCCGTAAGAAAGATGTAAATCCCATTCACGAGCGTTTCTGCTCTTGCGAGCAACGAGTCACGAGTCAGTATTGTGAGCCTTGCGGCGCTTTCAGCAAAGGTCCATAACTTTTTAGCATTCGGTGGCGCGGCCCGATCGAACGCCAGTATCCGACCCATTCGAGTCTTTCTCGCGCGTTGAGGTCAATCTCCGCCCAGAAGACGCCTTCTTTACCCCCGCTGCAAGCTAATATTCTTCCCATCGGGTCAATCACGAGACTATTACCGCTGTACACCGATGGAACCATATACAGGCCGTTATCACGGGCCCGAACCCTGAACACAGACTCACCATTCACCCGGCCGGCTTCGTCAGGCAGCGTATTGCCCCAGGTCGGCGCAAAGATAATCTCCGCCCCTTTTAGTGCAAATATCGCTGTCGGCTCCGGAAAGAACCAGTCGTAACATATCTGAATCGCCACCTTTCCGAAATCCGTCTCAAAAACAGGATACACATCACCCGGCCTGACACCCTGCTTCCATTCCTCACGGGGCAGATGGACCTTCCGGTACTTGCCGGCAATCTGTCCCTTACGGTCCAGCAGTACAGCGGTATTATAAACAACATCACCGACCTGCTCGGTAAGGCCCGCCACCACCCAAATTCGATTCCTCCGCGCCGCATCAGCTAATTGCCTGGTGGCCGGCCCAGGTATCGGCTCGGCGCAGTCTTTCACCGAACAGCCCGTCCCGACAATAGTAATCGCCTCACCAAGGCACACAACGTCCAGTCCAAGTTTACCGGCTGCATCAATCTGCTCACACCAAAGTTTAAGATTATTCTTTGGTGTACTGTTTCTGGGTCGCAGATACACCGTCCCCACCTTCACCTTTCGCGGCTCCGGCTGGGACGTTGCCTGCAAACTCGCCCGCTTCCAAATTACCGAACCACCCTGCGGCCACTTGACCTCCAGTGACAATCGTGCACCATCAGCCACCTCAGGCGCGACAAGCACATCTTCAAAACTCGCTATATCTGCCTCAAGCATCGGCCCTCGCA
>JADFJC010000096.1 GCA_022566315.1 Planctomycetota bacterium | reverse complement strand
GATTATGTTCTCGCCGGCAATAGGATAAGCAACCGGCTCAGTCGTAAAGCTCCAGACTTCGCCTTTGAACTCTATTTGGCTGGTGGGTGGAGCATTGACTTCATCGACCCGCCAGTAGTAAGTCGTGCCAAAATCAAGGCGTTGGGCAGGAGTATAGCTGTTGGCATCCTGAGCGACACCGCCGGTGGCATCGTTGACGTCGTTGAAGCTCTGGCCAAAATAAACTTTGTGCCCGTTCGTTGGGGCTGCAAAATCTCCCTGCGTCCAGCTAAGAACCACGTCTCTGGGTACATCTTCTGCCCCATCATCAAGACTTGGGTCAGACGCCTGACCCGGATCGGACACATCGACCGGATTACCAGCGCCGTTATTCCACAGGTAGCTGATCTCCTCAGGGGTGAGGGCACGGTTCCAGACGGCAACATCGTCGATCAGGCCTAAGAAAAGCTTCTCCAGCGTATTGCCTGTGGAGTCCCTGTTGTCCGTTATGGCTCCGATATAGGCGTTATGCTGAGATGTGCCGGAAAGGTCGTAGTTGGCGGGTAGGGTAGACTCGCCGTGATTCGTCACCCCCACGTCTTCGACCCCATCGACATATACACGGAACTGAGTTCCATCTCTTCTCATCATGACGATGTGATGCCACTGACCATCAATAATTGGGATGTCACCGCGGGGATCGTACTTACTACTGTCATCATCAACGACAGGATGAATATCATTGGAACTGTCAAGCATCAGTTGGTACCGTATTCCACCGCCGTGGTCCCCGCCCTTTCCATAGATGGTCACATCGTCCGATGGGGTCGTGGCTACTTTTATCCAGGCAGATACGGTCCAATCGCCTGTTCCGAAGTCAAGAATGGGCTGATTGCCACAGTCCACTGCATCGTTGCTGCCATCGAAGTCCAGCGCACTGCCGAACTTTCCACTAACCCATACTGGGGCATCGACGAAGGTTCCGTCATTCCCGTTGCCACTTGCGTCAGCGGTAGTGGTGCCCCCTCCCTCATCCAGCGGCCAGTATCCCACCAGCCCCTCGGCAATATCCTGACCGGCAGAGGTTGTTGCCAGACCCAGCACCAAAACAAAAGAAACCAAATAAATCAATTTTTTAGACATAATAATCCTCCTTTAAAAAAGGTTAAGGAATATATGCTTTGGCCCTGTGCCAAAGCACTCATTGTTTTCGATAGAACGACCCTGCTCTTCCACTAAATTCAGTGTCTCCCCAATGATAATTTCTCACGGCTTGATTCTACCATCCTTCCTTCCAAAGCGCAATATAAGCTGCTGACCAAAATTTAAGGACCCTCACTGCGAATGACAGAGTTCCCATGGCAATTCATGCGCCTTGCACAGTAACTTCCAACAAACTGCAAAGATATTATAGCCCAGAGGGCCAAAAACGTCAACAACTATTTCTTAATTTATACCAGATTATCCATTTCGCTTCAAGAAGAATCCAGGCAGATATACGTGAAATCCTCGAAATTCAGGAAAAACACAAGAAATCGCCGAACGAAGAACTTTTCCCTCTAAATAGTGCTATTGCAAAAAGTAAACTCGCATCCGGGTATTTCGATTCCAATGGCGGCGCCGTGGTATCAGGGGCGAAAGTTGGTCAGCTTAATTTTCTTTCCGACGTCATCGTAAACCAAATCGGCCTTGGCGCCGATAATGCTAACTTGAGGCGTCGGTTTCTCCGGCCCGCCGTCGAATTCGCCCTTTCGAGTCCCGGTATAGGAGAACAGCACCAGGTCCCCGTTTTTAGCATAGTCATAAGCTGAGACGTCGACAATCAGCTTTTCGCCAATATAGGCGTCGAGATTCAGGTCCTGGCACTGTACAGGCGTCACCCCGCCTTTGTGGGCGACAAACTTCGTCGTTGTATTGCCTTCACCGTCGCCCGTTCGGTACTCGCCCCTAACGGTTACCGACTTTATCTTGCCCTGGCTGTCGTCAACAACAAACATCCCCTCATTGAGGCTCAATTTGCCACAGTTCAATGATCCGCCAGTGATTACGTACCGGCCGGTTGTGGTATCAATATCAAGGTTTTTAGCGACATCAAGAGCCCCGCCGAGTTGCCGCGCGACGCTGTTGGTCCGGTCGACAATAAACGGCCCCTTGATCTTGAACGTGTAGCCGTCAGGAATGATAAAGGTCGATTGCTCATAGACCCGAACCTCGAAAACATCGTCGATATCGCGATCGAGGGTCACCGTAACACCGTCCGGAACTACCCGGCTCTTTCCAATCAGTACCCGCCCGTCTATCTTTCCGTCGGGCAGCCTATTGGCTGCGTCACCGCTCCATTTCAGGCGAGCGCCGTCACGTCCGGTCTCCCAGTTGGAAGGGTCGCTCCACTTTCCGCTGCGCCTGGGGGCGATAGACGCCGTTCCTTCAAGCTCTTTTTCTTCAGGAGGCATCATCGGCGGATTAGTGGGTTGAATTTCACCGGCGATAGATACATTCGTCAGCACAACATTTTCAGCATTTCGAAGGTGCATGATTGGCCCCTTCTCGAGTGTATCAACGGTGACGTTTTTTATGAAGACGTCGTAAACGAGCGCGCCTTCTACGCCCTGGATGGATATCATCTCGTCGGACCCTTGTTTAATATGCACGTCTTCGATGTTGATGTTGCGGAACTCTGTCGGGAAGTTACCGCCTCGATAGCCGTGGTAGTTGTTTCTCAATCTGAGAATCCGGGCTTTTCCTATCTTGAGGTTTTTTATGTAGATGTCCTTAATGTACCCGCCCCTGTCGAGGTTCGACTTACAGTACAGCACGTTGCCGCTTTCATATTTGCTGTCGTAGAAAAAGACGTTGCGGACACCGCCGGCAATCTCGCTGCCGATAGCTATACCGCCAAAGTTCGACGGCATGTTGCGTATGACGATATTTTCGCACGCCCGGCCTTTACGCCACGCGCTGTTGTCACGGCCGGCCTTGATCGCCAGACAGTCGTCGCTCTGGTCGAGATAACAGTCTTCTATCAGAACATCCTTTGATGAATCGGGGTCGATTCCGTCATTGTTCGAGTTGTGGCTTTCAATCCTCAGTTTTCGGATAGTAACATTTGTGCAGAACGTCGGATGAATGCACCAGAACGGATAATCGAGAATCGTCACGTCTTCGATGAGCACATTCGTACACTCGAAGGGTTCAAAAAACGTTGGCTTACCATAAATCTTGATCTCTTCCACAGGGACATCTTTGTGGTTCATCTCGCGCAGTTCTTCGTTCGTTGTCGTTCCAGGCTTGAGTTTCGAAGGCCACATGGCCCAGGAGGATTCCGCCTGTCCGTTAAGCGTCCCCGAGCCGGTGATGGCGATATTGGTCTTTTTGTAAGCATAGACCAAAGGCGAATAATTGTAACACTCCGTGCCTTCCCACCTGACTCTGACATGGGGGAGATAGTCGTCAAAGTTCGTGCCGAACATGATCGTGGCGTCTTTGGTCACGTGCAGGTTGACGTTGTTGTCCAGGTGGATGGGACCGTTGGTGAGAAACGTTCCTTTCGGGACAACGACGCGTCCGCCGCCGGCCTTGGTGCAGGCCGCGATGGCCTTCTTGAAGGCCGGATTGCAGTCGGTGACGCCGTCGCCGACCGCGCCGTAGTCAGTCACCTTGAAATCGCGATCCGGAAAAGTGGGCGGGACGATGCGGCTCAGAATCTCGGGCAGCAGGTCCCAGCCCTCCCGCTGTCCGGCGGCCGAGTCCTTTTCCGCGAGGGGGGAGCAGACGCACGCCAGGAGAAGGACAAGCGTCAGTGGTGCGATAGATGCGTTTCTTGCGACTGTTTTTCGGAGGATCGTCTTGTTCATGGGTTTGTTGTTCCTTACATTTTAACATACGCCAATGTACATAGAAACCACAAAATGTCAAGAGAAAGATCAGGGGTAGGTAGGATTGAAAATTGGGTTTGATTGGGTTTGAATTGGGTTTGTTTTCATCAAGCGTCCAATTGGATTTATTTTCATAATCCGTTGTATTATATGGATTTACATTCAGTTGCAATCCGCCTACGGCGGACAAGATTGGGTTTGTTTTGCATAAAAACTATTACAAAGCTGCTCAGCTTTATCAGGTGCAAAGGAACAAAGGCACCGGCGGGATCAAGTGCCGCCGCATATACAGAGTTACTATCAACATTCTGTGCCTTGCCACCCGTCTGTTGACCTAACTGTTCTGGAATACAATTTCCAGTACCCTAATGTGGCCTGTGCTGGTTGAAGAAGTCCTTGTATTCATCGAGCACATGTTGCAGTCTATTCAAGCCCAAGATGACCAGATGGTTCAGGCAATCGTGGCAATTACTGGCAAGCTAAGCCATTCAGCCGGTTGATTAGAAGGCGTTTCTATGGGCATCAATATCCTCCAAGCACAACTTGAATATTAAAGACTTAGAGGATAACATAAGCAATTGATTTGGCAAAGGTTAATTCAGCTTTCCGAACCGCGTATGAATAAATGTACCCTACGGGTTGCGAGACGCCCAGGTTTAGTGTAAACTGGTGGAAGCATAAGTAGTTGAAGCAACGGGTCAAACTCGACTCTGACAAGTTAGAGGACGCTATTTTAGGTAGTATTTTTGCGCGCAAAGAGAAACAGCAGGTCGAGAAGTGAAATCAGGGTTCCTCGCCTAAGGCACCCAGACTGGAAGAAATGTATTCAGGCCTAATAAACCGGAGCTAAGGTCTATTGGAAAAGCAGAAAGATAAGCAGCCAAAGAGTTCATATTTCTCTTATAAGGCGTTAAACGTTCCTACACGGGCGTTCTTATTGGCACTGGGGATTATTGCGCTTATCTTTTTATCTTATCAGGTTGTGGAAAGTTTTTGGCTTACCGAAGTCGATATGGGACTGCTCCATATACTTCATATAATCCGTGGCATCAGTGCTTCGGTGATCGTAGCATCTTTTGTTAGCTGGTACATTTTGAGAACAGGAGCCTCGATATTTCCTTCGGCGAAGGTTGAGCAGCACGATCTGCAATTAGAAGAACGCCTGCTGGAAGAGCAAACGATTCACTTCAATATGTGGTTCGTCAAAATGCGATGGCTGGCATGCGTTGTTGCAATCACCCTGATTATCGTTACAGTTAAGGTTCTCGGGTATCTTGAAGAAGCACTGCTTTGGCCGCTGCTAACTTCAGTTGCGTTTCTTGTTGTGACCAACATCATATACAGTGCACTGCTTCGTCGTCAGTTCACAGGGTATCTGAGCGAAATTCAGATTGTCTCGGATCTGGTCATTCTGACGGTCATGCTCCATTACTCTGGCGGCATCGAAAATCCGCTGTTTACTGTATACATATTCCACGTTATCATCGGCGGCATTGTCTTGAATCGACGAAAGTGTTACGCTATAGTGGCAATTGCATCGCTCTTATTCTGTACGTTGGCGTTTCTTGAGATGAAAGATTTCCTGGAGCACTATGACTTGCTTGTTTTTCCACACGGGCAAGAAGGTGAAGAAATCGTTGATGCAGCACACGAGCCGCTCTACGTCGGCAGTGTGGTAGTCTTGCAATTTGTTATACTGTCGTTAACCGCAGGCTTTACAACGAGCATTATGGGCCGACTTCGCTCAGCGGTAAGATACTCTCGGGCTATCAGACAACGTTTGGAGCGTGTGGTTCGGGCCAGTGGGTTAGGATTTACAATTTTGGACAGGCGAATGCAGTCTGTGTGGCTCAACGACCGAATAAAAAAATGGTTGGGTTTATCAGCAAAGACTATTAAAGAATCGCCGAGCATTTTGGCTGAATGGGTCGGTGGAAAACAAGGACCGGCAGCGAAAACTTTCAAAGATGGACAGATTCGGACTGTAGAACGCCAGCGAGTTGATTCCAATGGAAATAAACGTTTTTTTCAGGTAACGGTAACGCCGCTAACGGACAGCAAAGGTGATGTTTACCAGGTTGTCGAACTTACCCAGGACATTACAAGGCGAAAGATGCTCGAAGCGGAAATGTTCCATTCGGCGAAAATGGCGGTTCTTGGTACGATGGCGGCAGCAATTGCCCACGAGATTGGAAATCCACTCACTTCGATTATTACGCGGCTTCGGCTGTTGAGAGAGCTAAAAAAGGAGGAGTTTTTAGGGAACCGCCTGGACTTGCTTGAGGGAGAAATTGCTCGTATCAACCGAATTGTCCAAGGGTTACGTCAACTTGCCCGACCTTCAAAAACCAGTTGGACTACCTGCCAACTCAATTCCACCATTGATGGGACCCTTAACGTGTTAAGACTGCACCATTTGGCAAATATCTGTCAAATACAGACTGAATTGGCCAAAGACTTGCCACTAACAACAGGTGTCGAAGACCAGTTAGCTCAGGTGTTCCTAAATCTGGGACTAAATGCATTGGAGGCGATGCCTAATGGTGGCTGCTTAACTATCCGCACCTCTCGCGGCAGCGAAGAGATTATAGTTTCTTTTGAAGATACCGGTGATGGTATGAAGAAGGAAGTTTGCTCTAAAATTTTTACGCCTTTTTTCACAACCAAAAAGAATGGATTGGGACTCGGACTTAGCATTGTCCACAACATTATCGGTGCGCATGGAGGGCGAATCTCGGTTAAGAGTGAGCTGGGCGCAGGCACAGTGATAAAGGTAACTCTACCAATCCGAACGGCGTAAAAACCACCCAAGACAAACCGGGAGCTAAATAATGGCCGTTAAGATACTGATAATTGATGATGAAGGTCTTTTCCGCGAAGACATTGCCATTTTGCTCCGCCGACGAGGATGCGAGTGTAGAACAGCGCCAGACGGAGAAAAGGGACAGGCGATAGCCGAAGAATTCCTTCCAGATGTTGTTCTTTGCGATATCTCATTGCCAGGTATCAGCGGTATTGAAGTACTGGAACAAATTCTGCGTATCAATCCCAAAAGTTTTATTATTATGATTACCGCTTATGGAACAGTTGAAACAGCTATAGAAGCATTCCGAAAGGGCGCATCAGACTACATAATGAAACCACTAATCATCGAAGACGTCTTACAGAAGATCGAGCGGCTTATGGAACATAAACGCTTGCTAAGAGAAATTAGCTTTCTAAGAAGAAAGCTGTCAGAGGATGTCGAATCTCTGTCCTTGGTAGGTCAAAGCGAAAAGATGAAAGAGGTACTGGAACTGGCAAAGAAAGTCGCCCCAACAAGAAGCACGGTTTTTATCAGCGGTGCCTCTGGAACCGGCAAGGAGCTCATTGCACGAGCGATTCACGACAGCAGCGATTCGCCTGACGAGCCATTTGTTGCCATAAATTGTGCGGGTATTCCGGAGTATCTTCTGGAAAGCGAGCTTTTTGGCCATACCAAAGGTGCCTTTACCGGAGCAATCAGCGACAGGGAGGGGTTTTTCGAGCTTGCCGGCAAGGGCACTATCCTACTTGATGAGATTGGAGAAATGGCACGGGTACTTCAAAGTAAACTGCTTCGCGTCCTGGAAGAACGGGAATTCATTCCAGTCGGGGGCAATGTCGCTGTACCACTTAAAGCCCGTATAATTGCTTCTACAAATAAGAAGCTCGAAGAACTTGTGGAGGCAGGTCAATTTCGCCAGGATCTTTATTTTCGTCTTATGATTTTTGAAATTCACCTTCCCGATTTGAAGAAACATCAAGACGACATCCCTCTGCTCTGCGAACATTTCATTAAAAAGTTCAATAAAGAGTTAAAACGAAATTGTCTGGGCGTGGACAATGAGGTAATTCGCAGGCTAATGGCTTATTCATGGCCTGGTAACGTGAGGGAACTGCGAAATGTTATCGAACGTGCGATGATTTTAAGCCAGGGGGATTACATTACGCTGGTTGAACTTCCGGCTCAAATCACCAGCGTATCTCAATTTTCGGAGTATTCAGATGACCTGCGTGCTGCTATGGCAACTTATGAAAGAGAGCATATCAGAAGAGTTTTGTTATCCAGCGGTGGTAACAGGGAGAAGACAGCCCGGCGGCTCGGAATTAATCCATCCACGCTTTACCGAAAGATGACGGAGCTTGGCCTTATGTCAGAGCCATCGTCCTGAATTCACGCGTTTTTACAAGTTTCTCAACCAACAGCTTCTTCTCATTGCAGATGCAGAGCACAGGCTGCTTGTTTGCCCTGAGTCCACGTCACTATTGTTGCCAATTCCTCATATAGTGCAGCTAATAATTTTAGTTGTTGACCCTGTTGGATCCCCTGTACTATTACTTATCCTAACAATAAGTAACGGCACCAAAACTATTAAGTGAACCTGATATAAGGCTGAGCCATTACTTTGCCTGAAACATCCTCGAGCTTTGGCTTTTGCCACTTCTTTTTTGCTTTGGCTTTTTTTGCCTGGCCGCCGCTTAGTTGCCCTATCTCAATTTCGAGTTGCTGTTTCCCCATGCTTGCGTCTCCTTTTTATCAATTATTATACTCTGTAGCCACGTAACTTTTGAGTTATCTAAACTTTCCAAGCCATTCTCAGATATATAATCCAGCAATTTCATCCCACTATAGCATTTTAAGTTTTGGTGTACTGGTATCCACAGGATTCAAACCATCCTTTCGCATCGCTGGTAGTAACTGCTTCAAGTGCTTTGGCAATAGCATTTATCAGGGCTTTTTCTGTTCTGGCTTTCAATGTTCTTAAAATCGCTTTGATCTTGCTCCACATCTTTTCTATCGGATTCAAATCGGGTGAATACGGCGGCAGAAACCAAAGTTCGGCACCAACTGATTCTATCAAATCTCTGGCCTCTTGATTCTTATGCGCTGAAAGGTTATCAAGAATCACAATGTCGCCTGGTTTAAGAGTTGGCAAAAGGATATGTTGAACATATGCCTGAAAAACTTCTTTATTGGTAGCTCCATCAACAACCATACAGGCTGTTGAGCCATCCAAACGAACCGATGAGATCATAGTTGTTGTACACCAATGACCAGCGGGAACATTATCAACTACTCGCTGACCTGATTTGGCCCGACCATATAACCTTGTCATATTCGTCTTTGCACCCGATTCATCGATAAATACGAGCTTTTCAAGGTTCATTGAAGGTTGAGCTTTTTGCCACAAACAACGTTTGAGTTTTACATCTTCTCTGTCTTGCTCGCTGGCATGTAACGATTTTTTTTATAACGCCACTCAAGACGTTTTAGAGCATTGTGAACCGCTACAATACTGCAATTAACTCTATCTGCAAAAGATTCTCTGATTTCTTCAAGAGTAGCATCAGGATATCTTTTAACAAAATCGTTAAGTTCATGAAGTTGATGATCTCTAAATGCCGGCTTGCGGCCTTGAGTGCGTGGCAAAGGCTCGATGGAGCCGGTTTCCCTTCTTCGCTGAAGTAATTTGCGAATCCATGAAACGGAAACAGAAAAAGTTTTAGCAATTTCTTTTTTTGTGCCAACATTACTATCAACTGCCTCGACAACCCGCTGTCTTAATTCTATAGGATATGTATTCATGCATATCATATCGGAAAACAGTACACGAAAACTTAAATTGCTCTAAAAGAGTGGGTTGGGCGGCCGCCCCTGCTGCTTCGCTTTTGCGAAGCAAAACGGCGGGGGAGGAAAGTCCGAGCAGGACAGGGCACGGTGGTGGCTAACAGCCACCCGGGGTAACCTGCGGGAAAGTGCCACAGAAAATACACAGCCGACCCCATACTCACAAAGTGAGTACGGCAGGAAAGTCGAGGTGTCCACTTCAGAAACGATTTCCCCGAAACCGACAACGAACACTTCAGAAAACATATCGAAATCTCAAAGCAATTGTGATAAAAATAGCTGCACAAGCATCGTGTGCGATGCGTACTATACAATACGATATACACATTTTTGAAATGTAGGCAGAAGGGAAAAATATGAAGATACTTGGAATTTCGGGAAGTGGGCGTGCACCGGAGGTCTCCGGTGTTTATAAGCTTGTTCAAACGATTTTGGAGGCAAGCGGCTGTGACTATGAACTTGTGACGCTGAGAGGGAAAAATATCGGCGGCTGTACTGCGTGCTTAGGCTGCGTCAAGGACAATGTGTGCAAGGTGCAGGATGATATGGCACCTTTGCGGGACAAAATCGTCGAAGCCGATGCCTATGTCATTGGGGCGCCGAATTATTATTCGGGGATAAACGCTCTGACGCACGCTCTGCTGGAACGGCTGTATCAGTTCCGACATCAAGAGGCGGACCTCTTATGGGGCAAGCTCGCTGTAGCCGTGGGGGTAGGTGGCAGTTCGGGAAACCTGTGCTGCGATGAGATTGAGAAGTTTTTCTCATATAGCTTCATAGAGACTGTTGCCAAAGTTTCAGGCCAGGGAGCAGCTTCGTGTTATACATGCGGTTATGGAGAGACCTGCAAGGTTGGCGCTCTGATTATGATTTATGGAGAAGGGGTTAAGATTCGCCAAGAGGACATCCCAGATGTTACTAAGCAGCCTGAAGTTGTAGCTGCTGCCGCTGAGGCGGGAAAGCTTTTAGGACAGCGATTAAGACACGGATATGATCGCCGCGAAGTTACTGAGAAGATGCAGAAGCTTATGATGGAAAAGTTCAAAAGCTCGACTTAAAAGCTGGTTTTCACCTTTGCGCCAGTGGGATATTGTTGTATAATATATAGCAAGAGTGGGTCGGGCGACCGCTGGTCCGCCAGAAGTGGGCTGGAGGAAAGTCCGAGCAGGACAGGGCACGGTGGTGGCTAACGGCCACCCGGGGCGACCCGCGGGAAAGTGCCACAGAAAATACACAGCCGATGATTTCGGCTTGCCGGAACACAGGCAACGGTGAAATGGTGCGGTAAGAGCGCACCGCGGCGCCGGTGACGGCGCCGGCAGGGCAAACCCCACCGCCTGCAAGACCAAGTAGCTGGCTACTCGGCCCGAGTGTGAGTCCGCCGTCCTTTTGGCGGACTCTGCCAGCGGGTAGGTCGCTTCACGCACATATTAGGGCATAAGCCCAAACTCAATAGGTGCGGGAGAGCCGACTGGCAACAGTTGGTCAAGATAAATGGTCGCCGTCCGCCGTTACCGGCGGAATACAGAACTCGGCTTACGGACCCGCTCTTTTTTTGGTTTGCTTTTTTTGACTTCTATCATGTGCGCAAACGCGCCTAAGCGGATTTTGACCCTTACAATATCGGCCCCAATGACCATTTGAATTTTGCCCTTGTCAAGATTAATGTGATCGAATTCGACCCCACCGACCTGGCTCAGCCTCGTTGCCAGCACAGGTGAGCTGTCCAGCTTGCGCAAAATCACCTCAAATGTTTGCTTGATGAGCATCCTGCAAATATCAAGCATTTTATTTTCCTGGCCGGTTGCATTTGTATCATCGCTAAGCTCACCTATATCCTTGCGAAGATTGTCTAAGACATTCCTCAGTATTGCGATTCGCCTCGCATTTTCGGTTGTGTCAGGCTCAGCAAGCATTTCTTTTTCCAACACCATTTCGCAGTCAAACCTAAGGCCTCGACTGGGCCCGATCTGAAAACTTCTGGCCTTATCATCTATGAAGAAGAAATACTTTCGTATTGCAGTCAACTCGTTCTCCTGGAAGGTGACCATATTGAACCATGTCTTGAAACCATCCTTGCTTTGTCCCAATGAGACAACAACGTTCTCGCTGTGGCTAATCAGCTCATCTTCCGCAAAACCGGCTCCAGGCTCACCTTTCAACCTTTGTATCTTAGGCACTGCGTCGTGAATGACGCTCTGCTTTACCCTTATCTGGTCATAGGGGGCCGAAAGTTTCGCTTGATGGGAAAGCTGCCGGGCCTTGGCCCATGGGGACACAGTAGAACAGCCCCCCAGCAAAGTGCCCAGAAGCAAAACAGCGAAGAGGCGCATGGCAACCGTTGATTTACGACTTAAAATTTCCATTTTTTTCGCCGCAAAGCGGCAGTCAACAATCGTAATTTGCTTCTGTTTTATCCGCCTCATAACATCTGTCCTTTGGCCTTTCTTACTTCGTGTTTCGAATAACGATTCACGGTTCTTTCTTCGTAGCAGTGCTGCTGCGAAGAATGAAAACACGCTTCTTGCTTTTAGACTTCTTTCGAATCAATCCACTTCATCATCTTGCGCAATTCCCGCCCGACGGTTTCCAGTTGGCTGTCGTGGTCTTTTTCGTATAACGCTTTAAAGTTCTTAAGTCCCGACTGGTGTTCGTTTACCCATTCCTTGGCGAATTCGCCGGATGTAATCTCAGCTAATATTTTCTTCATCTCAGCTTTGGTTTGTTCAGGAATAATTCTCGGCCCACGGGTCAAATCACCGTATTCGGCAGTATTGGATATACTGTATCTCATATAGCTCATCCCGCCCTCATACATAAGGTCAACTATCAGTTTCACCTCATGCATACATTCGAAGTAAGCAATCTCAGGTTGGTATCCGGCTTCCACTAACGTTTCAAAGCCGGCTTTAATAAGCGCTGTCAGACCGCCGCAAAGAACACACTGCTCGCCGAACAAGTCCGTTTCCGTTTCTTCTTTGTATGTCGTTTCAATAATACCTGCGCGGGCACCGCCTATTCCGTTCGCCCAGGCAAGGGCGATTTGCTTGGCATCGCCGGTTGCATCCTGCTTGACGGCCACAAGGTTCGGCACACCGCCGCCTTTTTCGAACTCACTGCGAACCAGATGCCCCGGCCCCTTCGGAGCAATCATCACAACGTTAACAGTCTCCGGCGGTACGATATACTTGAAATGAATATTAAAGCCGTGACAAAAACCAAGCGTCTGGCCCGCCACCAAACTGGGCCCAATTGCATCAGCATAGACTTTCGCCTGGACCTCATCCGGCACGGTTACAATAATCAGCGCCGCGCCGTTCATGGCCGTTTTTATGTCGGTTGGCGAAAAGCCATGCTTGGTCGCAAGCTTAAAGTTATCTGTACCTTCCAGCTCAGCCACCGCTACTTCTATGCCGCTGTCGCGCAGATTCAGGCTGTGCGCATGGCCCTGACTGCCGTAACCAATAACCGCCACCTTCTTGCCCTTTAACGCATCTATCGGAGCATCTTTTTCGTAATAGATTTTCGCTGCCATAGCTTCAACTCTCCTTACTTTGTTTGTATTCCAGGAATTATTAAACCATCTGTTCTTGCTCTTGGACCTCTTCAAAACCCAAAACCCGGCTCAAATTCGGTGAAACGGTGAGTCGTCCATTCAACCGCCGGATTTCGCACCTGCGCATTATATTAAAAGCTGCTGTTTAGGCAAGGACTTTATAGGCATGCCAATCCCCCATTCACATCTCGTTTGCTGCTTGACGTGATACGGATTACGGTTCGATCTTTGCATGTCGCGGCATCGCGATTGTACCGGTCCTGGCCACGCTCTTAATCCCGTAGGGCTTGCACACATTGATGAAGGCCTCAATCTTGGCCTCAGGCCCGCAGATTTCGACCATGACAAACTTTTGGCCGATGTCAACAACTTTGCCTCTAAACATTTCTATCAGCGATAAGATTTCAGGCCGCTTCTCAGGTGGCACCGAAATGGCTATAAGCATCAAATCACGCGCTACCACAGGCTGGCCGGCAAAATCCTGGACCTTGACGACAGGAATAATCTTGGCTAATTGTTTTCGAACCTGTTCGAGGACCCTGTCATCACCAATAACAACAATCGTCATCCGGCTCAACTGGGGGTCTTCGGTTCGCCCGACAACCAGCGAATCAATATTAAACGCCCGCGCCGCAAACATCCCCGCAACATGGGCAAGAACGCCCGGCTTGTTTTCAACCAATGCACTTATTATATGCTTCATTTTTCATCCAACTTTCTAAGGCCTAATTTATTTACAAGTCCTAAACTCAAATCAGATTAATCTTTCTAATATATCAAGCCCGCTCATTTCATCTATACTTTTGCCCGCCGGAACCATAGGCCAGACATTTTCTTCTCTTTCGATTCTAAAGTCAACAACGCAGGGCTTCTTTTCTGCCAACATCTGCTTGACCGCTTTGGGAACTTCTTCTTTTTTATCGACAGTAATCCCAACCGCACCCAGGGCACGCGCAATGACCGCATAGTCCGGGTTGGACAGATAGCTCTTGGAATATCGCTTATTATAGAAAAGCTCCTGCCACTGCCGAACCATTCCCATATATCCGTTATTTAAGATACAGACATTTATCGGCAAATTGTGCTCAACCGCCGTCGCAAGTTCCGTCATCGTCATATTGAAACTGTGGTCGCCGTCAATATCAATAACTGTCGCATCGGGCATAGCCACCTGAGCGCCTATGGCTGCCGGCAGACCATAACCCATCGTCCCAAGTCCGCCGGAGCTTATAAGCTGTCTGGGCCTGATGAATTTGTAAAATTGGGCCGCCCACATCTGATTTTGGCCGACGCCCGTCGTTACGATTGCGCCGTTTTCGGTCTGACGGCAAAGCTCCTCAACAACGAACTGCGGCTTAATCGTCGATGAATTCTGGTCATACCGAAAGGCAAACTTCTTCTTCCATTCGGCGATTCTTTTGAACCATCTTTTTCTCTCGTGGTATTCAACTTCCTTAACCAGCTCGCCAAGAATGACTTTGGCATCACCCACAACAGGAATATCCACGCTAACATTCTTCGATATACTCGAAGGGTCGATATCGATATGGATTATCTTCGCATGCGGAGCAAACGTCTCGATTTTGCCCGTAACCCGGTCGTCAAACCGGGCACCGACGGCAATCAACAAATCGCACTCCTGCACGGCATAATTGGCATACGCAGCGCCGTGCATCCCGAGCATATCTAAAGATTCCGGCTTTCTCTGGTCGTAACTGCCCAGCCCTAAAAGTGTCATTGTTACAGGCAGATGTGCCTTTTCCGCCAAGGCTCTTAATTCTTCACTTGCGTTGGCGCTGATAACACCGCCGCCGACGTAAAGCACAGGCTGCTTGGATTTATTTATCGCTGTCGCAGCCATTGATATCTGTTTGGCATGTCCTTTGGTCCGAACCCGGTAACCCGGCAGCTTCATCTCAACCGGACCGTCTGTACTGCACTTGGCAACCGCCACGTCAACCGGTAAATCAATCAGCACCGGCCCGGGCCGACCGGTCGAAGCAATATAAAATGCCTCCCGAATCGTGCGAGCCACGTCTTTAACATCCTTGACAATACAGTTGTATTTCGTAACCGGACGGGTAATCCCGGTAATGTCGGCCTCCTGGAATGCGTCATTTCCGATAAGCTCCGTGCGGACCTGTCCCGTCAGCGCAACTAACGGCACCGAGTCCATCATCGCCGTAGCAAGACCGGTAACTAAGTTGCACGCACCCGGACCGCTGGTCACCAATATAACGCCGACCTTTCCACTGGCGCGGGCGTACGCATCAGCCATATGACACCCGCCCTGTTCGTGGCGCGGAATTACAAAATTAATCGGTGCATCATACAACCTGTCGAACAAAGGCAGCACTACACCGCCCGTATAGCCGAACATTGTATCGACACCCTGTTCAAGAAGTGTATCGACGATGATTTGTGCGCCTGTTTTTATGGCTTGCCCGCCGCCGCGGGTGATTTGATCGGCTGAACCAGCCGAAGTGTGG
>JADFJC010000011.1 GCA_022566315.1 Planctomycetota bacterium | reverse complement strand
CGCCCACCCAGTCCCATCACGCCAATAATCACCCTTTCATTCGCTCCGTGTGCTTTGCCTTGGGAGAATGCCGTAAAGGTAGCGGCGGAGGCGATAGAACCTTTCATAAATTCTCGACGATTTAGTGATTTCATATTTTTCTCCTTATTCCATATTTCCCGGCGTATGCCGATGAGCCAATGCCCTTGCCATATAATCATCCAGTAACTCAATTTCGAATTCTTTAATCATCTCATCTGCGCTGATAGTTTCATGTTCGCTGGCGACCTGGGCAAACCGTCCTCTCCAATGAGCTATCATTTTGTTCACCACTTCGGCATTCGATATTCAGTAGAATAACGAATATTGAACAAACAACTCCGAATGTCGAAGTTCGTTACTCGTCATTGGATATTCAATTTTGTCCCTATACATTCTGGGGTATGACCCAGCGTTTTCTATAGTTGGCTTTTAAGTATTTGTCGGCTTCGGTGTCGTTGACAAACCTTTCAGTTGCACCATTAAATTTAAGTTTTCGGTTTCCAACCCGATATGAGATATTGGCCAGATGACATAACAGCATTGAGAGGTGTGCTTCTTCGATGTCGGCTTTGGGTTTCTTTCGGGTACGAATGCAGCTTATGAAATCCTCAAAGTGCTCGTCAATTATGCTGCCGAATTTTAACTTAGCCGGTACTGAGACGACCGCCTTGCTCTGGTGAACGCCTGGGTCGGCTTCGAAGACCTGCCATCCGCCGCCGTGCCTGCCAAAGCACATAAAACCTTTAGTTCCGCATATCTCCACTTTCGTCGCACTGAAAGGCCAGTCGGGAAACTTGGTCTTGTCTTTTAGGTGAACGATTCGATGCATATATGGCGACCATAGGGACGCTTCGAAGAGCAAAGTGAGTTTGCCGAACTCAAATGTCGTGAATTGAGTATCCGGCTGTTCTCTGCCATCGTCGAAGTGATAAACCCCGCCCGCATTGCAAACAGTATCCGGATATTCTTTGCCAATCAGGTGTCGAACCAAATCAATCTGATGAATCATATCGGCCATAATATAACCGACGTAGAAATCCCACAGTCTCCAGAACCATCTGCCCGGACGATAGGGCAGCATAGGCGAAGGACCACACCATAAATCATAATCCAAGCCTTCCGGGACCGGCTGTACTCCGGCTACGCGGATAGGCCCGGATTCCTGCATAAGGAATACGCGAGCCAGACGAATATCCCCTAATTTTCCGCTGCGGATGTACTCGCGGGCCTTGTCGGTATAGGGGGCACTGCGGCTTTGTGTGTCAACCTGAACAACCCTGTTATATTTGCGTGCCGCTTCAACCATCTTTCTGCCGTCCCAGATGCTCAGCGATAATGGTTTTTCCACAAAGACATCTTTTTCGGCCTGGCAGGCCATTATTGTAGCCAGGGCGTGCCAGCGGTCGGAAGTGGCGATGACGATTGCGTCGATTTCCGGGTCGTCAAGTATTTTTCGAAAATCCTGTACGAATTTGGGCTTGTAGTCATGACCTTCAAACACGATCTCTGCCGCAGGCCCGTAGCATCTGGTATCTGCGTCGCAGATATATTTAATCTTGACATCAGTTCTTTTTACGAGACTTGCCAAAAGCGCACGTCCCCGGCCGCCAACTCCCATTATTCCCAAAACAACTTTATTGTTAGCTGCCCTGCTTTTGGTCTGAGACAAAACAGTAAATGTTGCAGCGGTACCTATTGAACCTTTCATAAATTCTCGACGATTTAGTGATTTCATATTCTTCTCCTCATTCCATTTTCATAAAAAGGTCTGGAGCATTAAAAAAATGATAACAAAACAGTTGAAAAAACGCAAATAAAGAATTTGATATCGGTCGCACCCTTTTTGAGATTGTTATGGATATGTTTTGAATTTTCTTTGAAAATTGTGTATAATAGGGTGGATTGTTTTAATCAGGGAAGGTGTGTATCTATATTTCGTTTCAGCAGGGCCAAACGCAATTTTTCGGCCTGGCAAAAGCGTATTTGGGTAGCTTTTGACGAGGGCAAATGCGATGGAGACAAAAAAAACAGCCGATGTCTTTGGGTCATTTAGTTTCTCCGTAAGGAGTCCCAAGGACAAATCGTGGCTTAAGGGGTTGCTACTAATTGCTTTGATATTTGTGGTGTATGTGCCGGCGCAGGGCAAAGAAAGCGACTGGTTCATCTATTTAGGCAACAAGACAAAAGCAAAGTCGCCTCGCAGGCACATGAGCGCAGCCGAAGCGCTGCCGCCGCTGCCTTTGCCGGCTACACCTTTGCGGCGTACCGAACGTAAGAAGCCGCCACAGCCGGATTATCTCATAGGCAAGGTAATATGGGGTGAATCGGCTTCTTTTGTCGATTCCAGCGGGGGTAAGATGAAGATAGCCGACTGGAATCTTTGCCCTACGGATATGGAAAAGTTCGTGGGGAACGGCCGGTCTATGGATTTGAAATATCACTGGCAGAATGTCAACCTTAATGATTTTCATTTCGACCCTAAAAAGCTGCCGGCGTTACTATTCAGCGGAGTACGGATACTAAGACTTAGCCAGACTCATATCCAGGCACTACGTGAATACGTATTAGCCGGCGGTATGATTATCTGCGATTCGATAGCGGGGTCGCCTTACTTTTATGAGTCGGCCAAGAAGGTTTTCCTTGAGGTCTTTCCGGAAAGCCGGTTCCGTGTGATTCCGTCTGACCATCCGTTCTATCATATGCTGGTTGATGTGAAGAAAGTAAGTTATCCTAAAAAGCCGGGGAGCACCAAACCGTTTATGGAATGTATCTATGTTGGCAGCCGGATTGGTGTGCTGGTTTCGAAATATGGGTTGGGCTGTGGATGGAATCGTGACGTAACAAGACTTGGGAAGCTGCCGAAGGCGGTTTATTACGATGTAAAAAGCGCCGGTCAGCTCGGGCTGAACTTAGCGGCGTACGTTGTAGGCTATGCGGAGGTTGGACTTTTGGAGGGTCAGCCGGAGGTTTTCGGTGCGGCGGACCAGAAAAGACCTACCGATGAATTTGTTTTTGCCCAGCTCAAGCACGAGGGTGCGTGGAATGTGCATCCCGGAGGGGCAACGGCACTACTGATGAAGCTGCGGCGGTACACTGCTATTCGAGTCAATCTGAAGCGCGTGGCGGTGGATGCTGAAAAGGACGACCTTTCCTCGTATCCGTTTCTGTACCTGACGGGTTTGGATGATTTCTCGTTTTCTCCAGAGGCGGTAACCGCTCTGCGGCGCTACCTCAATTATGGAGGGGTGCTTTTGGTAAACAACGGTATGGGTTTGAGCACCTTTGACAGGGCGGTGCGGCGGGAGCTGGCAAGAATTTTGCCTGATGTGGAACTGGAACTTATTCCAGCGAATCATCATCTCTACAACAGTCTTCTGACAATCAAAGAGGTGAGGTATTCGCCTGTGGTGGCAAAAAATAAACCCCCGCCAGCGGCGGGTCTCATAAAACCCAGCGTTGCTGGGCTCAAAAATAAACCCTACTTATTGGGTGCGACAATCGATGGCGACCTGAGAGTCCTTTACAGTCCCTACGACCTTGAAGCCGGCTGGTTAGATGCCTACTATCCGCTGATAAGGGGCTATGAACCAATTTATGCTCAACAGTTAGGGCTGAATATTATTACGTACGTTATGACACACTAAGGATAGCCTAAATTATAGGGAATTATATGCCAGATAAGATGTCAACTGTAAGCTGTCCGGAATGTGGAAAGAAGTATGATGTCAGCAATGTTTCGGCTGGGACAAAAGCTCGGTGCAAATGCGGGTGCAAATTTGATGTATCATCCGGGGCCTCGATTCTCGTCGAGTATCCAGCATCGAGTATCCAGCATCGAGTAGGGTCAAAGGATGCCCTCGCGGTGGTTGAATCGTTAGCCCAGGCTAAAGATACCATCCTCAATGAAGTCGGCAAAATCATTGTCGGTCAAAAAGAGGTGCTGAATCAGATTCTTATTGCATTTTTCGCACGGGGACATTGCCTGCTGATGGGAGTGCCGGGATTAGCGAAAACTATGATGGTGCAGAGTCTGGCCCAGACGATGCTGTTAAAATTCAACCGGATTCAATTCACGCCCGATTTGATGCCTGCTGATATTACCGGGACAAATATTCTGCAAAGTGACCCTAAGACACGCCAACGTAAGTTTGTTTTTCAGAAGGGGCCTGTCTTTACTAATGTACTTCTGGCCGACGAGATTAACCGTACTCCGCCGAAGACACAAGCGGCGCTGCTGGAAGCGATGCAGGAGCACAAAGTAACCTCATCGGGCCATACACATACGCTTCCTGAACCTTTTTTAGTGCTTGCAACGCAAAATCCGAT
This sequence comes from Planctomycetota bacterium, assembly GCA_022566315.1. Classification (GTDB taxonomy): domain Bacteria; phylum Planctomycetota; class Phycisphaerae; order Sedimentisphaerales; family Anaerobacaceae; genus NIOZ-UU13. The sequence goes on along the minus strand of JADFJC010000011.1, from coordinate 53,365 downwards.
AGAGCTGGAAGGTACGTATCCTCTTCCGGAAGCGCAGTTAGACCGGTTTATTTTGCTTATTAAGGTTGACTATCCCAACCTGGAAGAAGAGCAGCAAATATTGTTGACGACCACCGGTCGCGATGGAGAGGCGATCGAGGGTATTCTTGATGCTAAATCGGTCCTGAAGTATCAGGATTTGGTTCGGCAGGTTCCGATTAGCGAACATGTGGCCCAATATGCGGCACGGCTTTGCCGCGCAACGCGTCCTCAGTCTGATGAGGCCCCTGAGTTTATTAGTGAGTTTGTGCGTTATGGTTGCGGGCCTCGTGCCGGACAATCTCTGGTACTGACGGCTAAGGCACATGTAGTTCTGAACGGGCGCTTCAACGTTTCATGTGATGATATCCGCAGATATGCACTGCCGGTATTTCGTCACAGAATGATTCTTAATTTTGCCGCAGCCAGCGAAGGTCTCGATACTGATGCGGTGATAAAGAGATTGCTGGATACGGTAGGTGAGTCAGAGTAGAAAGGACAGAGGACAGAAGACAGAGGACAGAGGACAGAAGACAGAAGACAGAAGACAGAAGACAGAAGACAGAGGACAGAGGACAGAAGACAGAGGACAGAAGACAGAGGACAGAAGACAGAAGACAGAAGACAGAGGACAGAAGACAGAGGACAGAAGACAGAGGACAGAGGACAGAAGACAGAGGACAGAAGACAGAGGACGGAGGACAGATAATCTGACTTCTGACTTCTGACTTTAACGCCTGCCATAGAAACTTTACCAAAACAGATGGAGTTCTGTAGAAATGAATGCGAAAAACAATGGATTGCGAATCAGATATTTTTCCGATGACCAGGTCAAGACGATACACGCCAATGCGATGGAGCTTCTGGAAACCCACGGGTTTATGGTCGAACACCGCGGGGCGCTTGAAATGCTCAGGGACAGCGGTGCCCAGGTCGATTTTGAGAAACAGGTTGTCAAAGCAAGACCGGATCTGGTCGAGAAATGTATGAGCACAACCCCAAGTAAATTCGTCCTTGGGGCCAGGGAACCATCAAAAGATGTCATTGTAGAAAGCAATATGCGGCTGCCTGTTTGCAGAAACGGCGGCGGAGTCGATAAGATCATTGACATCGACACAGGGCAGTTCCGGGACATGCTTACAAAGGACATCGTCGAACTGTTTCATGTTCTGGATGCACTTGACTTTATTGACGTCGTCTCACCGCTTTACGGTCAGGATATACCGGAAAAAACAAGGGATCTGGTCGTGCTCGAAACATTGTTCCAGAACACATCCAAACACGTTAACATCCGAACCTTCAGCCGAGAAAACCTCGACGTTCTGGTAAAGATGGGCCAAATCGTTTCAGGTAGTTCGGAAAACTTCAAGAAACGACCAGTCTTCAGCCTGTTTGATTCTCCGCTCAGTCCGCTGAAGTTTCCGGAACTGACGGTTGATGTTTTCATAACCGCCGGCAAGTATGGCATTCCCCTTTACATGGCAAACCTTCCGATTGCCGGCGCCACCGGACCTTTAACGCTGGCCGGTATGGTGCAGCTGCTTCATACCGAACTGCTGGCGAGTGTTGTTATCTGCCAGACAGCCAATCCCGGCGCCCCGGTACTTTTGCATCCTCTTGCTATGACAATGGACTGGCGGATTGGACTGGGTCTGAGTGCCTCGATTGAATCGACCATGATAACAGCCGGGAGCGTCCAGGTGACAAAAGAAATCTTCGACGTTCCGGTTGATGTACATGGCCCGTGGTCGGATACTTTCATAGCAGACTCTCAATCAGCCATTGAAAGGACATTCCAGATGCTGCTTCCGGCCCTTAGTGGGGCGGCCAGCATCGCCGGCTTCGGTGACATTCAGGAGGGCATGGCTTTTTGTCCCGTTCAGCTTGGAATCGATGAGGAGCTTGTAGGATTTAGCTTAAAAGCGATGGAGGGCATACCGGCTGACGATGACAGGCTTTGTACGGATGCCATTAAGCGAGTAGGCTTCGGTGGAAACTTCATGACTGACGAAACAACTCTCAAGTATTTAAGGACAGATTATTACGAACCGAAAATCCTGAACAGGATGTCCCGTGAAGAATGGGTCAAAGCCGGTTCCAAAGATATCAACGCCCGCTCAAAAGAACGAATTGTGAAACTTATGAGAGAACACGAGCCAATTTCGTTGGACAGCGGGATCAAAAAAGAACTGAGAACACTGATTAAAACTGTAGAATAGAGTTTCGCCCTGCACCAAAGTGGTCTTGGCATAACTGAACAGATGGGAATGCGAATGTGGAAGTACTTTTTCAGATTGTCCAGGGCTTCGTGGGTGTATTTGGTCAAGGCCTTATACATCCCGCCGATGTCCTCTGCCTTGGTCCCTGCGGGCAATCCGGCACTGGGAGGACGCCAATCTCGGTAGAGGCTCGTGCCGCCACCGGCGATCTTGATCAACAAGATTTGCTCGTCCATTGCCTCTCCCATGAAATAGCCGAAGGCATATTCTGGTCCAATGTTGTTGCCGAGTCTGTCATCGGGTTTGCGACCACCGTAGCCATGGGCGAGATTTCCGTACACGCCCCGGTGAGCAACCCAGACATCGTCGCGAGTAACCAGCATTTTGCCGTCAGGCTTGAATGTTTTCAGCAGGCGCCGTGCTCCTTGTCTTCGCCGAGGAAGTCTATCGTCTTGACATTGGCCTGACCGTCCATATTCGACTGGCCGGCAAGGATAAAGACCTTGAGCGGGCCTTTGCGAGGCTGGGCCGCCATCAGCAGCTTCTCCATCCCTTCGCCCAGGGCATTGCCTATCAGGAAATAGCTCTCCGCATTGCCATACCAATGATGGCCGTGGCCTGTGTTTGGAGACTCCTCGGCAGGCCTGGCGAAATCAGTGGTTGATACAAATGTCACGGTACCGTTGAACTCTGAATGCGCGGCTGCCGCAGCCTGGGCCTTCCGGATGGCGAGCATGCTGTCACTGGCATCTGAACCTCCATTACCCAGTTCGCCTATCACCACAGGCAGGTTCGGGATATTCCACTCTGCACGAACGTCTTTGATGAGATTGACCAGATTCTCTTTGTATTCCTCCAAGGCTACCGGATCAAACATGTCATTCCATCCCTGGAGCCAGATAAAACCAGCAATTTCATATCCGCCGCCGTCGTAATTGGGAAAATCGTTCTTGAGGCTATCAAGCGCCTCTTGTACTTCTTGCAACATCCTGGTGTAATAGGGACCCACTTGACCGCCGGAACTGGGAGGGCGAAAATCGGCAAACAGGCTTTTACCTCCCCATGCAGTCTTGATGAGCAGAACCTGGTTTTCAAGTGTGTCGCCCAATACATGTCCTATCTGAAGCTCCGGCCCTATATGGCTGGTACCTCCGTATCCTGTAAACCCTATGGCCAAGCCTCCTTTTAGCAAACCGCGGTTTTCGGTTTTATACCGAACCCATACATCGCCACGCACCGTCCATTGTCCATTGGCGTCTTTAAGATGAGTATACATGGAAGCAAGAGGTGAATTCGCCATAACATATTCCAGGTTTCCCTTGCCACCATTGTAATCTTTTGGATCGTCCATCTCGACCACTCCCTGGCCTTGCATGTTTGACTGGCCGGCAAGGATGAAGACTTTGATGGGACTTTTGCCTCCTTGTTTCAGTGGCGTGCTCTGATCTGCCCGCTGGGCATGGGTTGGGCTGGACGTCGCAGGCAAGGCGGCGGATGCGACAGGAGCTTCATTGATCCAGATCGTCATCGCTCCTTTTTCCCTGTTTGTCCAGGAATAATACGGTACGGCCGTCAGAGTGACCGGACGCTGCTGGTTATCAAGGCCTTTGCCCTGAATGACCGTCACGCCACCGAGCAGTTCCGGTCGATGCTCTGCTCGCAGTTCGGCTTCTCGCGGCAAGACTATGCTAAGGACGTCCACGTTCGGGTTATCAACCGCCTCGATACAGTAGGTGATCGGACCACGCATCAGCGACACCTTGCCTTGGTCGGCCAGGACTTTCTCGTGAGCGTAAACCCTGCGGACCGGCATCGGCATGTCCAATTCCACGACATCGGCGGCCTTCCACGTACGTTTCAGGTGGACGTAACCATCTTCTTTAGGTGCGGCTTTAATTGTTTGTCCGTTTACCTTAAGTCCGACGGCAGCGACCTTCGAGTCGGCGAAGCGGTACAAATCGCTGGGAACAGGTCGGCCAATCGCCCAGCCCGGTATCCGCAAGCACAGGTCGAAATCGGATACCTGCTCCGGTGTGACCGTCAACTTCACGTGACCGTCCCATGGGTAGTTGGTCTTTTGGGCCAGTTTCACCTTCACGCCGTCATCCATCTTGACCGAGGCATCTCCTGAAGCGAAGAGGTTGACATACAACCGGTTTTTACCCTGGGCATAAACCAGTCCGCCAACTTGTGGGATGATCCGCGTCAGATTCGTCGGACAGCACGCCAGGCCGATCCATGAGCTTCGGTTGCTCCCTTTGCTTTCCAGCGGGTTCTGATAGAAGAAACCGTTGCCCGAGAGCGAGATTCCCGACAGGACTCCGTTGTAGAGCGTCAGTTCCATCACGTCGGCGTATTTAGCCTGAGCTTTGAGCAAGTTCATCCGGTGCTGCCAGAAGACGTAGGCAATGGACGAACACGATTCGCAATAAGTTCTGTTGGGCAGCAGGTACGGATCGCCAAATCCCTCGTCGCCATACTGGGCGGTTCCGATGCTCCCGTTGACATACATCTTGCGACTGACCACATCCTGCCAGAGGTTGTCAACGGCCCGCTCATATTCGGGGGCGTCCATGAAACGGGCGATATCGGCCATCGCCGAATAAATGTATCCGGCCCGCACAGCATGGCCGACTGCCTCGGTCTGCTCGACCAGCGGCTTGTGGTCCTGCATCCTGCCATTACGCCATCGCAGACTGGCATGCCACTTTGCACGGCGATATTCAGCATCGGTTTGGCCTTTGATCCGCTCCGGCACGACCAGCGAACCTGGCTCGAAGGGTCTTCGCTCCGTGCCGTGAAGATGGCCGCGTTCATCGAGCAAGAAGCGAGACAACTCCAGATATCGCCGCTCGCCGGTGGCGCGATACAGTTTGACGAGGGCCAGTTCGATTTCCTCATGTCCACCAACATCATAACGCTTTCCATATCCGAAAACGCTGTCAATATGGTCGGCGAACCGCTTCGCTGCATCGAGCGCCTTGGGATTCCCGCTGAGCCGATGATGCTCGACAGCCATCTCGAAAAAGTGCCCCGCGTTGTACATCTGGTGCTTCAAACGCAGGTCTTCCCATTTCTTATCAAGCCCATTGACGATAAAATAGGAGATCAGGAAACCGTTCTTCTGTTGAGCAGCCAGGATGCGATCGAGAATGCCTTCGACGCGCTTGCGCAACTGGCTGTCGTCGTGATGCTGCAAGGAGTACATTGCGCCTTCCATGGCCTTGTGGATATCCGAATCGAAGGCATGGTGGCCTCGGAGTGGGCCGTCGAATACTCCAGCCGCCTTGTCGAAGTTGGTGACGTGCCCGTTGCGCTCCAAGCAGTCCAGCGCGTGGCCGATGGTCACCTCGTGGTGGTTTTTCAGCCGAGGGCCCCAGAATCCGCCTCGCAGCTCCACCCGCTCGTGATTCACTTCGTACAGCCCGCGATTCGGCAATACATCATATCCTGCAGCAATGCTCATAAAGTTCAGGGTAACAACTGCGATAATAATTGTCGTTGCAGGATACTTTCTCATGATGATAATTCCTTTCGTGTAACTGATAGTCAATTTGATTGTTGTTTTCTTGCGATTGCGGCAGTGAGCCGGAAAGCAAGAGAAACTGGTGCACTTTACTGGCCCGCATAGATTGATTTCATTTTCCAGCCTTTGACTTTGGCCGTTATATCACCACCTTTGCTGAACAGGCTTATGCCTACATTATCCTTATCGTGCCGGTGCATATATACGGCGGCCTGGCGATCGTTGACGAATACCTCGACCATGCTTTTGTCAAGGAAGATACGAAGATTCAAATCTTCACCTTTCTTAAGCTCAAACGGAGGCTTAATTTCGCCCATTGCCATGACCTTGCTCTCCGGCTTGATGGTGATAGGAAAACCCCTGCCATCCTTATCGCAGAATACGCTGACGCCATATTCTTTGGCGCTGGTTGGTTTGATTGTGACGCTCAGCTCTACAGTGTCACCGGAAATATCCTTAAGCATGTGGCTGCTATTGCTCTTGACGATGATATTACCTTCATTCTTCTCATCATAACGAAGCTTCTTAAGTTCCCGCAGCGGTTTGATGCGCAACACACCATCCTCATGCAGGCTAAGTTCACGCGGCAGTGACTGGATAGCGCTCTGGGCGCCCTCAAGCCTGCACCAGGCCCACATGACACGGCGGCCATCCGGAGTCAACAGTGATTCCGGCGCGAAGAAATTCCAGTTCTTCCAGTTCATCATAGCGTGGAACTCGGGACGATACTTCTCGTCCTTGAAGTCGCCAAGGTAGTAACGGCACCCCATCCCATGACTGATGCAAAGAAGCATCCACTTATCACCTATCTTAAACATATTGGCGCAAGAGACGTCTTCATTTTTACTTACTCCCAGATCAGGCATGTCTTCGTGCAGCAACAGGCCGAGATACTCCCACTCTTTAAGATTCGAAGATTTCATCAAATGAGGTGGGCCGCCGCCGGATATCGCATAATAGGTATCACCATTCAACCAACAGTCAGGGTCCCACATACGTATCTTGGCCGCCTGCCCGGATTTAGTCCTGGGCTTAACCGCAACTGGCTTAGTCCATTCATCCAGGTTATCATCAAGGGCAAAAGCCAGGTAGTTGTTTCCGGATCCCTGGCCATGGTAGATCATTGCCGGCCGGCCGTTCTTAGTGAAGAATCCTGTACCACTGAACATTCCGTGACCCGTATTGGGCCTGACAAGTACGGTGGGGTGCCACTTCCAGGTAACCATGTCTTTGCTGGATACGTGAGCAAACGCAAAGCCGTGCTTGTTTTTGTAAATATAATGCAGATGATAGCGGCCTTTGTAGTAAAAAGCGGGGTTGGGATCGCCTGGCATACCGACACCCGGGCCCGGATGGGCAAGATGGTATGTTAGCCAGTTAGCCGGCACATCTTTCGGCATAGCCGGTGTTTCCTCGACATACGGAGGGGCAGGTGGTCGCGGGGCTGGACCCCGGGTGGCTATCTTGACGCCATCTTCAGTAACAGCAGCAACCAGGACAGAGTTTTCGCCGAGAACCAGTTTGCCGTCCGCCAGCTTCGCTCCGTTCTTCATTCTGCTGTGTGCAAATCGACCTGTACGATCCTCAACCTTGCCGCCCTCGAAATCCCACCATGCGTAGGGTTCGATTTTTGATTTCCTGTTCGGTTGGAGTGATTTAATCTCATCGACAGTCAAGGCCGTACTATAGATACGGGCGTCTTCTATTGCTCCGGAGATGTGGCCACCTGCTGCTCCAACGTGTCTCAAACCGAAGACAGCAATATTATTCTTACTGCTTAACAAATCAATGTTCTTAGCCTGATACGATGCATAAACCTCACCATTGCGGTAGATCCGTATCTCGTCACCCTTGTAGACGACAGCCATCTGGACCATTGTCTTGTTGTCCGCAGTCTCGAGGATGTAGTCATCCTGGGCTTTCTCCGTACGCTTATGAAAGTCGCTGCCAGCCATCCATTTGCCTGCCTGCAGCTCGCCAAAAACTATGCCGTCAAACTGATCGCCACTCTGGATCGTAAGCGCGCTGCCTCCACGATGAGTAAGATTAGCTGGAGCAACCCATACGACCAGCGTCTTGTCCGTTTTGGCCGCGTCCGCACCGCAAAGAGAAAGCGTTGCGAAACCTATCACCAGGCTTACCATTATTGTCTTCATAGTGTTCCCTTACATAGTTTCCCATATAACATTGGATTTCCTTCCTCAGCTATTCTGACACATCGGGACTGAGCATCTTCTCTAACATTCTAACAAGTCTGCCTGCATAATTCAAACTTCCTCCCTCCTCCCCAAACACCTCTCCAACATCTCCCTAATGAGGCTGTCGATGTCTGAGTATGAACTGCAAAATGTCAGGATTCTGACATTTTGCAGTTCGTGAGAAGCCCCTGCTGGAACAATAATCGTTGAGCCTGGGAAAAGACTTCCCAAAGCACATTCAATTGAAGTCCAGCGGTGTTGCAGCGGTCCGATGCCTGCTTGATAAGCACAGAGGTGACCGGTCCGGAGTACTCAGACTGTTGCCGTCAAAGCAGTTTCAGGAAAGCGAAGCCGAGGAAGATGGCACTTCCGGCGAATACTATGCACCGCAAGGCAGGGTGGCTTCGGGCGTAAGTGGGCAGTTTGCGGTCGAGGTAGAGGAGGGCGAAGCCGAGCAGACCGAAAACGACTGCGTTCATGGCGGCGACCATGTTGATGATGGCGCCAGGCTGGTTGTCACCGAGAAGTATGGTCACGGCTATAATGACGAGGTATGCGCCCATTACGATGCGGTAGCTTTTGAGTTTGTTGGAGAACTGCGGCGAGATGCCGGTCAGCATGGAGGCAATTGCCCGGCTTTTCCCGTCCATGCAACTGACTACGGTGCTGAACAGAGCGAAAAACGCGACGACCAGGAACGTTTCGCGGCCTCTGGGAAAGAAGTCAAGCATCCTGGACAGGGTCACCATGATCTCTCGCTTCTCTGGCACAAGACCCTGGGCATGTAGAGTAGCCACGCCCATGGCGAGGAATGCAAAAGAAACCCCGAGAATAAGTGTATATGAGACAAGGCAGTCAATCCGCATTGTGGACAACCACCGGCGATAGTCTTCTTCGTTCCGTGCCTTACCGATCTTCTCGTTGATCCACGAAGAATAGAGCAGAGTGGTCGTGCCGGCGCCGATCCAGCCCATAAGGCCCATGATGGTGCCTACGGAACCTTGCGGGACCCTGGGCACGAGTCCGCGCGCGATCTCTTCGGCTGGCAACGGGACCTGAAATAGTGTGTAGATCACGCCCGCGATGAGTACGACACACATTGCCACAACGACCTTCTCGAAAAACCGGTAGGAACCTGTGTGCAGCAGAACGGGTACCAGGGCCATGGCACAAAGGGCTGCCACCCGAATATCGAGGCTTGGAAACAGACCAACGAGAGCGGAGCCCACGGCCAGAGCGATGCCACCGTAACCTATCATGTCCAGGGAAAAGACGAATATGATAAAGTACTGGGCCCAGTGCCGGGGACCGGGCAACCAATCGAAGGCACGAAACACATCATCTCCGGAGGCGATAGTCAGTCTGGCGAGGCCTTCGCTGAACGCCGCTTTGTAAACGATGACCAGAATGGGCACCCATAGCAGCGCGAACCCATACTGCGCGCCGCTTCTTGGCGTCAGTATAATTTCGCCGGACCCTATGGCCAGCGCTGCCAGGACCATGCCGGGGCCCATAAACTTGAGCTTCTCTCGAAGACTCGCAGGCGCCTTTTTAGTCGTCTCCAACAGTCACCTCCAGCGACGAAACATGACACATACAGTTCTCGACAGTTGCAACGGGATCGCAGGACTGCCCCTCACCATCTATATTACACAGGAGAAACTATGTAACCATGCATACCCTTGTTCAGCTACGCTGCCGAACCTCTTTTCTAATGTACTATCAAGTCTGTCCTGATAATTCAAGTTGTTTTGTGACTCTTAGAACATATATACAACTGCTGGCCAAAAGGGTCCTCTATCGAATGACATCATATCTCATAATAAGCTTGTCAACTTCAGAATTTTAAGCCAATTTGGGAAGAAGATTGCCAGCGGACATTGAAAACGTTACCAATTTTTGTGGTTTTTATAAAGCTTTGGCAATACAGCATTTATGAAATAGAGTTTTTTTCGATTTTGCAGATAACGGGTCTTCTGGTTGGCTGGTGGGACTGGTCCAATAGATACTCTATACGTAGCTATCTATCACACACTAATACTTGAAACGTCACCACATTTCTGATAGAATGATGTGTCCCTGTAAGGAAATCCTAACTTCCACAGGCATATTTAGAGAGGTCCATTTGCACCTTGTGGGCTTGTCACCACGAGTCTTGGACCAGAGATGGAAGAAATCTGTTCTTGAGAATAACTATGACCGATGTCACACTTATTTTGAATCGTTTTGCTCTTCGGTGTGCGGGCACATTTGTCCCTGCATGGATTGCACTATCAGCGACGTCTGCGGCCCCCGGTGCTTCTTTGCCCAGTCGTGCGCCTTTGCTGAGAATCCATCGAACCCGCTGATCGCCTCTGCTGCTGCGATTTTTTAGCGGCATCTTTCAGCCGCTCCTGCCTGTTCAACAACAAGCCGTCAATCGCTGCTATCGTTTTCTTCGCACCCTCTTCAACGGCAAGCTTTCGTATCAATTCAAACTCAGCTCCTGCCTGGCTGTGCATCGCTTTGACTAAACTACCTATCCTGCCTTGACCTCTGCCGCCTGTCCGCTCACGTGTCGTCCTTTCACCTCTGCCACCCGTGCTCTGTGGTCTTCTTGCCTGCGCGGAACTGCCATGACACCGGTCGCACACGCTTTGGCCTTTCTTTGCCAGGTTCTGTAACGATTTCTCAAGACCTTCATACTCCTTGAGCTTCGCCTTAACCGCATTCGGATCCATTTTCTTTGGTCGAGAAACCCCGGAAGCCCCGTTTCCAGTCGAGGCAAACATGCCTATCAGGCCCAAAGACAGTATCAACAATATCAATATCGAGACAGTTAAACGCTTCATAATATGTTCTCCAAAACACCCATTGACGCCTATCACAACCGGTAGACGACCCTAATAAGGTATTTAGCGCACACACTTAACCTGACATTTCCCATTTACACGGTTAAAAAACATATTTTTCTCCTACGACATCAATAATCTTACAAAAATCACCTTGAACAGTCAAGGAATTCCTCTTTCTAAGCAGCTTTGTTAAAAATTTGGACAAAAATACCTTTGTGAGCTTGCTTCGATGTTGGAGTGATATGTTCTTCTATCCTTAATTTATCCCTTTATCCCTTTGCTTCGTGGGCAAATAACGACTTCCCTCAAGTGATCATTTGAGTTCTCTGCACTATCGGCCTGACACCGGCTCAAAGCAGTAGAACATACCATTGACTTGTGGGCAGTAGTATATGCAACCATTGGCGGCAATTGGGTGGGGGCACGTCCAGGAGGCGAAGCCTGGACTCTTCCAAATCACTTTGCCGGTTTGGCAATCGACTGCGAAGATGCCCTCCAGGGTTGCCGACAAGGCATAGCCCTCGGAAGCCAGCACAATGGCCCCGCAGCCGTGACTGGATCCCCACATTTGTACCGGATCGTCCTCCTGGGGAGTCCTCCGTAAGGAGTCCCCAGGACTTACGGACAACGAACCGGCAATGGATCCATCTACCAGGTTCCAGCGCCAAGCTCCGCCCTCATACTTGTTATTGACGACGAAATAATCAGGTCCTATAGCACATATCTCGACATGCCAGCGGTCAACAACGGAATGTTGTTGCCAGATGATCTCTCCCTTTTGCGCTGAAAGACAGGAAATGGGTAGCTTGTAAGCTCCGGGAAGGTATATTTTGCCATCCCGATAGGACGGCGTGCCCGTCTGGCTGGCGTAAGCCTTGTTTGTCCGCCAGAGGATCTCGCCGGTCAGGGGAGCTATAGCAATGGTTTCTCCTGTTCTCGGCTCGGTTTCTCCGCCACCGGTGAAAAACATAGTGTCATCGCTGGCGCATCCGGAAGGACCGTTTAACATCTCGCCGGAGGAATTCAACTGGATTGTCCATGACGATTCGCCCGTATTCGCATTCCAGGCATTAACCTTTTGAACAGTTGTTTTACCATCTTGATAAAGCGAACCGTAGGCGACCACTCCCTCGGCATAAACGGGAGAAGCCCGCAGTCTGTCACCAATGCCGATCGGCTTTTCCCAGAGTATCTCTCCCGTTTCATCGTCAAGGCAGAAAAACATGCTGGGTAGGTCCTTGACCATTGGATACCGTTGGCTGAACATACGGGAAATAAACAGCTTTCCTTCCGCACACAGCAGGGTAGATCGAGTCCAGACCTGATATGGCAATTTTCGCCGCCATCGCATCCGGCCGGTTTCCTGCTCCCTGCACACTACTAATCCGCCAAGTGTTACATAGTAAATATCATCGTATGTCGCACAAACAGGATGCTTGAATAAGCCGCCGCTACGAACGGCATAACGTAACCTAAAGGGCGGTTTTAAGCCTGAGTCCTGGATGAAATTCGTATTGGCTGGACCACCGTAAGCAGACGGCCAGTCATAGGCTCGCTGCCCTTTGACCGTCGTTTTACTTTTTCGTTTATAGAGCACTCGTTTTGATCGGATTGGCTCAATTGCAGTATCGTTCCCCAGCACGTATAGGAATCCATCATCACACCCGAAGCAAACTTTGCCGTTGGAAATCGCCGGCGAAGACGTAATGGCTTTACTATGTGGGGTCCTGAAACGGAAAGATTTGGTTCCGGCGGTATCCAGACCTCGGCTGTAACTGCTGAGGGATACCGCAATGAGTTCTCCGTTCGTAGTTGTGAAGAAGCAATAGTTTGCCGAAAGCGCCGGAGCAGAGAGAACCGGAATAAGGCTGCTTGATTTGTCGCTGAAGGTACTCCATCGTACTCTGCCCCTGGCAAAATCATATGCTGTTACCCCAAAGGCCTGGCGGCCGAAGAACATGGTTTCTCCTCGCGCTGCCGCCGATTCCATTGAAGCCCATTGGTTTATTATGGAGTCCTCTTGCTCGTCGAACGCTCCGTCAAGTAACTTAAGCCGGATCACCCCTCCTTTTCCGTCTTTTCCCGGGCAAGGCACATAGACATAGTCACCCGCAATAGCCACACCGCCCATGCTGTAAACCTTACCCAAAGGCTCTGTCTTTTTCCATATCAATTGGGCTTTCGTTTTCAGGTCTTTCAGACAGATCAGATCATCGGCAATAGCAGTGACAACCTTATTTCCTGAGACGGATACCACGTTACTGCTGAAATATGCGGAAGATTTACCATCCGTCCGGGGATTGCGCCCGTTTGCGATTTCGCTTGCCCGGGTGAGTTTGAATTGATCCCAAACCCAACGCGTATAACCATCCAGGTCCAGACAATGGACAACACCGTTCAGCGTCTGAAAATAGACCGAATCGTTCGCATAGGTTATGGCATCCACAATTGGCCAGTCCAGTCTAATTGACTTGATTACAGTGCCGTCTCTGGCATTTAGAATGTGAAGATTGCCCGCGATGGTCCCATAGAAGACCTTTCCTTTCGCGACACAAGGCGAAGATGTATTTGAACCGAAGGTGTTTTGACCTTCCGGCGCAGTTTTCCATGCGATAAGTCCTGTCTTCAAATCGATAGCATAAGCTTTACCCATCTGGTCGACGACATAGACACGTCCTCCCACGATTGCGGGAGAAGACAGGATGGCATCATCCAGCTCGACTTGAGCATTTAAACGCAGCGGCAGATCCAACTGTTCCTCCCAGGCATCGCCGTTGTGCTGGGCATTGCGCATGAACTGAGGCCAGTCAATCCCCTGGACAGGTATCACTGTGCATGGGAACAATGCTATCAGCACAACTTGAATGTACATATTTCGACAAGCCATAGATTCTCACTCCTTCCATTATTTCTCTTTTTTCATTACAAACAGGCCCGATTTATCGGGCTGGAGCTGTTGAAAAAGCTCCCAATCTTGGCATAGATATTATCATTTGTGGGGGCTAACGTCAAGCACAGAGGCTTGGTTGTGATAAATAAAATGCAGTAACGCTGGCAGGAAGAGTTGTTTGTTGGGTCGTTGTCTTCGCTCATCCATGACTGACCGCAGAATACGTAGTTGGTCAAGCCCCCGTGTAATACGTTGAAGTATCTTTTTTTCTTTACCGGTCAGGGTGTGCTTGACGAACAAGTGACGGTGTTCGAAAAGCTCGGCGACCCTTTCTTGGATTCGTTTGTTCCTTAGTGCGATTTGTTTTGCCTGCTTACCGGAAGGACGACCACGCGTGCATTTTGTCTTTGTTTGTTTTAGTTGTCTGCGAACCCGTGTTACCACCTTGAGGATGTCTTTTGTAATCTCGCTGATTATATGAAATTGACACGATTGGTGTTTGACGTTGCCAAAAACATCCGCAATAGGATCAGGATATAATGGTGAACCATCGGTGGTTATGCCCTTTAGTGTCAAACCGCGAGCGTCCAGCATTTGCTTGAAACGCCTGAAAAACCGCTTTATATCCTCATTTGTGGGGTTATGATCAAGAACCTCATAACACAGACGCTTAAACTTGTGGTTATCCACAATGAACAGTACGCAGAAAGGTCCATCATATAACTCATCGGCGGCAATATAACCGGAAAAGTCTGAAAGGGCATGGTCGATATAGTCGGTTTTTATTGTAGCTTCAGTTTTTTTCCCCCGTCGCTTCAACCCAGTTCTGAATTGTAGCCCATGGTACAAATACCCGGTGGTCTCGCCATAAATGCCACGATGCCGGTCGGTACGGCAATCCATCTTCGACGACCAGTCGTACTGCCATTGAAACAGCTCTGTGTGTATAACGGCTTTTGGGTAAAGCCAAATCATCCATCTCGGCGTTGAAGTAATGGTTACATTGCAGACAACGGTGTTGGGAATATGTGAGAATGATGTCGCGTGGTCTGCCGGTAAGGGAGTCTCCCAGATCATGCAAGGTGCGGGTAACGATTCGAAGCCTGTATGCACTATGTTCGCAAAGCGGACAGGGACGCCGTTTATAATTGCGGCTGCGCCGTATAAGTTTTGGTCTGAGCTACCTATCAAGATAGAGTTTTTCGAGGGGACAGATGATATTCTTATCCTGAAAAGCAACCAGATATTGATACGAGAATTGAAATAAGTAAGGTAATTTTGAAAATAATCAAACAAGGCTCTTGACAATAGTGCAGAAACTGCCATAATAGACTTATATCGAAGATTAGAAATATTCTTCTAAGACAAATGCAAAAGGATGGCAGGGCTTTCTCAGACACGGATTCACACAGATTTACACAGTTTTTTGAGCTTTATTTCTTTAATCAGTGTTAATCAGTGTCTAATACAAATTATCTATGGAGATCCAAATGATGCGAAACTTATTGCTTGGGCTGTTCCTGGTTATCGTGTTTGCTCCGTCGGCGCGGGCAGATGAAGAGGCAGAGAAGAGTGAAAAAACGAAATTCAGCGCCGAAACCTTCAGCGGAATCTCATTGCGAAATATTGGTCCTGCCCTGATGTCAGGGAGGATTGCCGACGCCGCCATTGACCCAGCGCAACCCAACACCTGGTACGTCGCAGTGGGTTCCGGCAATGTATGGAAGACTGTCAATGCCGGCACGACCTGGACACCCATTTTTGACAAATACGGTTCCTATTCCATCGGTTGTGTGACGATCGATCCTTCCAACCACAACATCATTTGGATTGGCACGGGTGAAAATGTTGGGGGACGCCATGTCGGTTATGGTGATGGTGTCTATAAAAGTCTGGATGGCGGTAAGAGTTTCAAAAACATGGGGCTAAAGGACAGTGAGCACATCGCCAAAATCCTCGTGGATCCCCGTGATTCCAGCACTGTTTATGTAGCGTCCCAGGGACCGCTTTGGTCCGCAGGCGGTGAGCGTGGACTCTACAAAACCACGGATGGTGGCAAGACTTGGGAGCAGATTCTCTCCAAAGGACCTTACACGGGAGTAACTGATGTCGTGTTTGATCCTCGCAATCCGGATATCCTTTATGCCGCCACCCATCAACGTCATCGCACCGTATGGGCATTAGTCAATGGCGGACCAGAAACGGGAATATTCAAATCCATTGATGGAGGCCAAAACTGGAAGGAGCTGAAAAGCGGTTTGCCTGGTGAGGACAAAGGAAAGATTGGCCTGGCTGTTTCACCGATTAAACCCGACGTGGTTTACGCCTCAATCGAATTGGCCGGGCGTAAAGGTGGTTTCTGGCGCTCGGAAAACGGCGGCCAAAGCTGGAGCAAGATGAGTGATTACGCCAGCGGCGGCACCGGGCCGCACTATTACCAGGAAATCTTTTGTGATCCGTACCGATTCGATGTGGTCTATCAGGTGAACGTTCGGTTGGGACGCACCGAGGATGGCGGCAAAACCTGGGAGACCGTCGAAAGCCGCTGGAAACACGTGGACAATCACGTCGTGCTTTTTCATCCGAATGACCCCGATTTTCTACTGGTCGGTTGTGACGGGGGGCTTTATCGGTCTTTCGATCGTGGCAAAACATTTGAATATTTCCCCAATCTTCCTTTGACCCAGTTCTACAAAGTAGATGTTGATTATGATGAACCGTTCTACCATCTGGTAGGTGGCACCCAAGACAACGCCACTCAGTATGGCCCAAGTCGCACAGGAAACAGGTCAGGCATTCGAAACAGTGACTGGCAACCGATCATCGGCGGCGATGGGCATGATTGCGCCATTGATCCCGAGGATCCGAATATTATCTACGGCGAATCCCAGCAGGGATACTTAAAACGCTTTGATCGGCGCACCGGTGAAGCAATTGATATTCGCCCGCGACCGGAGAAAGGCGAGGAGGACCTGCGGTTCAACTGGGACTCACCCATTCTTATCAGTCCTCATTCCCACACCCGTCTTTACTATGGCTCCAAGAAACTCCACCGCAGTGACGACCGAGGCGACTCCTGGACCACTATCAGCCCCGATCTCTCCCGCAACAGGGACCGCTACAAATTAAAACACATGGAACGGGTTTGGAGTATTGATGCCGTTTATGATACAAGCGCCATGTCACAATACGGTAATATCACCTCCATCTCCGAATCTCCTTTGCAGGAAGGCCTCATTTATGTTGGCACGGATGATGGTCTCATCCAGGTAACTGAAGACGGAGGCCAGACCTGGCGAAAAGTTGAACGGATTTACGGTATCCCGGAAGAAGCATTCGTCAATGACATCAAGGCAGATCGTCACGATGTGGACACAGTTTACGCCGTGTTTGATAATCATAAAACGGGAGACTTCAAACCCTACCTGATGAAAAGCAATGATCGCGGCAAGACCTGGCATTCCATTACCGGCGATTTGCCCGAACGACAAATCCTCTGGCGGTTTGCCCAGGATCACGTGAAACCCGATCTCTATTTTCTTGGAGCCGAGTTCGGTCTCTATTTCAGTCTTGATGCCGGAAGCAAATGGATCCAGCTCAAGGGAAATGTTCCAACGATTTCCTTCCGGGATATCGAGATTCAGCGACGGGAAAACGACCTGGTGGGCGCTTCTTTTGGCCGCAGCTTCTTCGTGCTGGATGACTATTCCTTCCTACGTGAGATCAATGAAGAGGTGCTGAACGAAAAGGAGTTTATCCTGTTCGGCGTCCGGAAAGCCTTGCTGTATGTACCCGCCCGGGTGCTTGGGAGTGAAAAAGGAAGCCAAGGAGATGGATTTTTCACTGCTCCCAATCCTCCGTTCGGCGCAGTGTTCACTTACTATCTCAAAGACTCGTTTAAGACGCTTAAACAATCCCGCCGAGAAAAAGAGGGGAAGATTAAAAAACAGAGTGGCGACAATGTGTATCCCGGATGGGAAGTACTGAAGGAGGAAGGACGTGAAGAAAGTCCGGTCATCACCTTTGTTATCAAGGACACGGAGGGTAATGTGGTGAATCGTGTTACCGGACCGACCTCGGCCGGTTTCCATCGCGTGAGCTGGAACTTGCGTTATTCCTCCCTATCATCCACCGGTGGCAGCGGACCTTTTGTCACCCCGGGAAAATACACGATAATCGCCGAGAAACGGGTCAGGGACGAGGTCATGACTCTTGGGAGCCCGCAGACGGTTGAAGTAGTTCCCATACTCACTCCCTCCTTGCCCGCCCATGACCGTGAAGTGGTTCTCCAATTCTATATGACCGTCGGCGAACTCCAACGGGCCATTCGTGGCGCCAACGGAAAAGCGACCGAAGTCTTGAGCCAATTAGCCGAAATCAAACAGGCACTGAACCAATCGGGCAAAGGCACCACGCAACTGTTTGAAGAGGCCCGAGAATTGGAATTGAAATTGAAGGACACCCGCGAATTACTCCTCGGCAATACCGCTAAGTCGCGATACAATGAACCCGACCGCCTCTCCATTATGAATCGGGTCAATTCGGCGATGAATGCCATGGGGTCAACCTATGGTCCGACACAAACGCATAGGCGAGATTATGAGATTGCGCAAGAAGAATTTGAAACCGTGCTTTGCCAAGTGAAAAAATTGATCGAAGTGGACTTCGTGAATCTGCAGAGAAACCTGGAAGCGGCTGGTTTGCCGTGGACGTCCGGCCGGCCAATTCCGGAATTGAAGAAGTAAGCCGGAACTCTACTGAATTGAAGTTTGTCGTCCGTAAGCCACAGTCATCTTATATGACTGAAATTCCAGGGGCCAATAAATTTTCATTGGAAATTCGGCTCTTTTGCAATGGCCCAATATCGGCGTGACAAGCGCACCCGTTATTAAAAGTAACTTCATTACTTTATTAGGAGGAATGGTGAAATGAAAACAACAGAACATATCCTAAGAAATCAAATCTTTGTTCTTTCTACCCTTGCCATTGTATCTTCTCTGGCTACTATAGCATCTGCCACCGAAGGGCAATCACTGCTGACGGCTCAGACCTTTTCAGGGCTGAAATTGAGGAACATCGGTCCCGCCCAGCGGTCAGGGAGAATCAGTGACATCGTCAAAGACCCAACGAAATCCAGCACCTGGTACGTAGCGGTAGCGTCAGGCAATGTTTGGAAAACAGTCAACAACGGCACGACCTGGACGCCGATATTCGACAACTACGGTTCTTACTCTATCGGTTGTATCAGCATCGATCCTAAGAATCCCAGGACCCTGTGGCTCGGAACCGGCGAAAACAACAGTCAGCGAAGCGTCGGCTACGGTGATGGTGTTTACAAGAGCATTGACGGGGGAACGAGCTGGAAGAATGTAGGTCTCGTACAATCAGAACACATAGGCAAGATACTGATTGATCCGAGGGATTCCGATGTGGTTTACGTAGCCGCCCAGGGGCCGCTGTGGGCCAAGGGCGGAGATCGCGGCCTCTACAAGACCGTCAGCGGAGGAAAGAAATGGGAACTCATCCTCTCTATTAGCGAAAACACAGGCGTCAGCGATATTGCCTTCGATCCGCGGGACCCGGACGTCATCTATGCGACATCCTATCAGCGTCGTCGCCACGTCTGGACGTTGGCAGCGGGTGGACCCGAGGCAGCCATTTATAAGAGCCTGGATGGAGGAAGAACCTGGAAGAAAATCATCAAGGGTTTACCAACTGTGGACCTCGGGCGCATCGGCATCGCCGTTTCCCCTCAGCAACCGGACGTAATCTACGCGACCGTTCCCGCTGCCTGGGGTGAGAGCGGATTCTTCCGTTCTAACGATGGGGGTGAGAACTGGGTCAGGATGAGTGATTATATGACGATGGACCCCCAGTACTATCAAGAGCTTTTCGCGGATCCACACCGGTTCGATCGTATCTACAGTATGGATGTAAATATGCGCGTCACGGAGGACGGCGGGAAAACGTGGCAGCGGATGAAGTCTCGGTTCAAACATGTCGATGACCATGCTTTACTCTTCGATCTGAATGATCCGGATTACCTGATGGTGGGTTGCGACGGAGGTATTTACGAGACCTGGGATCGGGCAAAGACGTGGAAATACATCACCAACCTGCCAGTAACCCAGTTCTACCGGATTGGCGTGGATAATGCACTGCCTTTTTATAACGTTTACGGCGGAACCCAGGATAACGGATCGATGGGGGGACCTTCGCGAACGACCAATATCCACGGCATCCGCAGCAGTGACTGGTTTATCACGGCGGGCGGTGACGGCTATCAGACCCGCATCGATCCCACTGACCCCAACATCGTTTACTCCGAGTCCCAGTATGGAGTATTGGTGCGTTACGACCGAAGAAGCGGCGAGCGCATCGATATCCAGCCTCAGCCGGGCAAGGACGATCCTCCGCTGGTCTGGAACTGGGACACACCACTTATCATCAGCCCCCATTCGCCGACACGGCTCTACTTCGGTGCCAATATCCTCTTCCGGAGTAACGACCGGGGCGACACATGGCAGGCAGTCAGCCCCAACCTCACACGAGGGATCGATCGAAATCGACTCGAGGTGATGGGTACTGTCTGGAGTGTGGAATCAGTCTGGAAGAACGTGTGGACATCTTTCTATGGTAATCTGGTCGCGCTTGACGAATCGCGCCTGCAGGAAGGTCTGCTTTATGTGGGCACGGATGATGGATTGATTCAGGTTACGGAGGATGGAGGCCGGAACTGGCGCAGAATTGCATCCTTCCCGGGGATACCCGACCGAACTTACGTGGCGGATCTGAAGGCATCCGCTCACGACCTGGATACTGTCTATGCCGTTTTCAATAACCACAAACGTGGCGATTTCAAATCCTATGTGCTCAAGAGTACAGACCGCGGCCAGACCTGGTTATCCATCAGTGGAGACCTACCGGATCGGCACGTGGTCTGGACGATTCAGGAAGACCCGGTCAAAAGGGACCTGCTATTCGTTGGGACCGAATTTGGGCTCTTTTTCACGATCGACGGGGGCGAACGCTGGATACAGCTAAAAGGCGGGGCACCTACTATTCCTTTTCGCGATCTGGAGATCCAGGAACACCAAACCGATCTCGTATGCGCCACCTTCGGCAGGGGAATCATAATTCTGGATGACTACTCTCCTCTACGTCATATCTCCGAAGAGCTGCTTGACAGAGATGCCCATCTTTTCCCGGTCAAAAAGGCCTTGTTGTACATACAAGACTCACCTCTGGGTTCGAGAGAGAAAGCAACCTTAGGCGATGCCTTTTTCACCGCGCCTAATCCTCCCTTCGGAGCGATTTTTACATACTATCTGAAGGATGGCTTGAAGACCCGTCGTCAATCGCGGAAGGAACAGGAACTCAAACTCCAGAAAGAAGGTAAACCGGTCTATTATCCCACTTGGGAATCACTCCGAATTGAAGATGCAGAAGACTCTCCTGCAATTTTTCTAACGGTCAAAGACCAAGAAGGTAATGTTGTGCGGCGTCTTGTCGGCCCGGTTAGCAAGGGATTCCATCGGGTGGAATGGGATCTACGATACGCTCGTCCGACTCCCACACGTATTGACGGAGCGAAAGAGGGTTGGCGAGAGTCTTCGAGTGGGATGCTGGCACTTCCCGGGACTTATACGGTCCAGCTCTGCCGATACGTTGACGGGGAATTCACACTGCTCGGCGAACCGCAAAAATTCAAAACTGTTTCTCTCAGTCTTCAGACGCTTCAGGCACGTGATGTGAAAACGCAGTTCCAATTCCAAAAGCAGGTCAGCAGCCTCCTGCGGGGCACCATGGGTCTGGAGAAAGTACTTCACGACACGGAGGTCCGTTTGAAGTATGTGAAACAGGCGCTGGTTGATACTCCGGAAGCGAGCGAGCTGCTCATCACACGAACCAGAGCACTCGAACGGAAGCTTCGCGATATAGCCGTAGCTCTACTGGGTGATATGAGCGTTTCGAGCCGTTTCGAGCCAACGCGGCCGTCGCTCCTTAATCGGATCAACCGAGCGAGCAGGGGCTTCCGGTCAACTACGGGAGCAACAGCAACCCACAGGCGTGAATACCAGATCGCCCTCGAGTTGTTTACAGACCTTAGTCATAGGATGGATGCCTTGCTCGAAAGCGATCTAACGCGAATCGAGGAGGAAATGGAGAGAATCGGTGCTCCCTGGACGCCTGGACGGAGAATTCCGGAATTGAAAAAGTAAGCCATCTTTCTACCGAATTGAAGTTTGTTGTCTATAAGATACAGTTATCTTACATGACTGAAATCCCAGGGGGCAATGAATTTTCATTGGAAATTCAGCCAAAGACTACAACTTTTCTGGATCTTTCTTTGTGGATTTCAAATGGCCTCCAAGAGAAGCCTTCTTTATCATCCCTCTCCTCACCTTACTTAGAAAATACGCAATGCCCGCCCCCTTGTTCTTACGAAGACTTACTGAATTTCCTGAACCAGTCCCACCAGTCATCAAGGCCCAGTGCGCGCCCCCCAAGCACCCGCAAAATGGCCCCATTTTCGTCCGTCGATGCCTACAACCCCACAACCCGTTATCTCCCAATTCGGCAAAAATGCTCACTCCATAAGCTCTGTAATACAAATAATTTATAAAAATCACAAAAAATGTAAACGGTTTCAATGACCTATTCACTTCCATTTCATAGGTTAACTGCCCCTGTCATTTGCAGTTAGCTATGAATAGCTGAATCGACCTGAACTACCTAACGTCCAGATCAAAACTCTCCGAATGACTGTTAAACTCCGGGGCGTACATACACTGGATGCTGGCAATGCCCGTCTGGTATTTTCCCTTGTGTTGGATACGGCTGCTGTATTCAAAGACATACACGCCCTTGGGGAGATAGTCCATGAAAAAGTGCGTGGCGGTGTCACGCGTGCTCTCATAGTAGGACAGACCGTCCTGGTATCGGTAGCCACTGAGGACATTGACCGGTTCGGTGCCGCTGCCCCGCTGGTCTTTGAGGTGGACGTACTCCATATCGCGGTCCACCCGCAATTCGATACGTACGACCAGCTCGTCGCCCACGGCAAGCGGACCTTGAACCGGATGCAGGACCTGGCCCTGGGCGGTTGTGTTCTTGACGAACAGGGTCTTCCTGAGCTGCAGCGGTGTGCCTTCATAGGGTGTGACCTTGCTCATATCCTCAAGATACTGCCAGTGAACGCTGCCCCAACTGACGCCCTCGTCAATCTTCCTGACTGTGATTCGGCCCATGGCGGGCTGGATCTCCTGGCGGATGAAACGCTTTTCATAGAATCCGGTGCCAGCTTCGACCTGTTCGGGCTGAATCCATTGGCCTCCCAGCGCCACTTCGACCAAGGCGTCGGAGGCCAGAAGATCGACACCTCTGAGGAGCAACCCATAAATCGCATCGGCTGTGGCCTTGGTGGTTTTCCAATCCTGGGTCTGTTTCTGTTTGAGCAGCCAAACTCTGCAATCCTCGACCGCCTGCGCATCGCCTGAGACCTCATCAAAAGCCTCGATCATCAGGGCCTGGGTTTCGATGGGCGCGCGATACCACCACCAACTGCGTTCGAGGTCCCGCCAGTACATGCCGAGCTCCTCGTCGGTAACACTATGTTCCCGGATGGACTGCATGATTTCGTCGGGGACCTGCCGATCACCAAAGCGTTTGAGGGCAATGGCCAGGTGGGCCTGGGACTGACGCCACAGTCCGAGCCAATACTGACGGGCCTGGCCGAGCCAGTAGTCGAGGGCCTCCTGGTATTGGGTGTCCACAGGTTTGTCGGCCAGGAAGAAGCTGCGCCCGTACAGGTAGAGCGCGACCGTGGAGCTAAGGTGGTTCTCGTCTTTATCACTGTGTTCGAGGATCCAGCGGTACCGCTCGTCCATCCATTTGTCCAGGGCGTCCAGTGCCTTAATCGCGCAACTAACGTCCATCTGCCGGACACCCAGGTGACGCAAACGCCCGAATCCCGTGACGATGTAGAGCGTAATGTATTTATTACCGCGGCTACCCGGGAACCACGGCCAAAGGCCGCTGTCTAACTGCATCTGCTCGAGTTTAAACAAGGCACGCGAGGTCTCGTCGCGAAGTCGGTTCTCATCGAATAGGATGCCCACGTTCTTTCTGGCCTGAGACTCTGCCAAAGCCTGTCTGAGCCAGGGAGTTTCCTCCAGGACCACGGCCTTGAGGTCTTCGTTCTTTTCCAGTGGGCTGTCTAAGGCTGGTGTAGCCTTCCACTGGTCAAAGATACGCCGAATCTTGGGGTCTGCGTTGGCTATATAAGAAGCAAGGGTATTGGCATAGAGCCGGTTGAAGACCTGCTCGCTGCACTGGTACGGATATTCCATCAGGTAAGGCAAGGCCATGACTGCATACCACGCGGGCTGGGACACCATCTGCACGGTAAGGCTCTGGTGACGCAGGGTCTGCGACTGGCCTGAGTTGAGCAGCTTGGTGAATTCGAATTCCTTCGTCTGCGGGCCACGCACAGGCAAGGGCAGGGATTCGGTCACCAGAATCCGGCGGCTCAATACGGGCAGATATCCCTCCTCGCCGTCACTGAGCCGGCTTGTGGCGCCCACGGCCCTGTACGTGAGGAAATCGCACTCATCAGGTATGGTTAGCCGCCACGAGTACGTGCGGGACTCCTGGCTGGGCACGTCGAAGGTCTGCTCCGGAGACAGGTTGCCCAATGCCTCGTCACGGGACTCTAAGGTGCGCGCATCGGCCAGCGTGAGGCTCACCTTACCCATCTGGCGGGCGGCGGATTGGTTGGTAACCTTGACCGTGAACTCGATGATGTCCCCTTCGCGCACAAACCGCGGGGGATTAGGCTCGACCATCAGGTCCTTGGCCGTGACGGTTGTGCCTGTCAAGAAGCCGCTGCGCAGTTGGTTGTCGTGGGCAAAGCCCAGGAACCGCCACTCGGTCAGGGCCTCCGGTATGGTAAACTCGATCCTGACCACGCCTTCGGCATCGGACAGAAGGTGCGGGAAGAAGAACGCGGTTTCGTCGAGGTTCTTGCGTGCTGACACCTGGTCCATGTCCGGACCGGGTGTGGGGGTCTGTTCCGTATCTGCCTTGTCTTCCGAGGACGGCCCTCTTCCGGTGAGTGGCAGGGGGTAGGCGGAAAAGCCGTAGCCACTGATCTCATAAGGAAAACGGCGGTAGGAGAATGCAGCATTAATGTAGTGTACCCACCAGTCAGAAAGAACGGTTCTGAACGAGAGCGAGCTGTTCTCGAATCGGCTGGACAATCGGCTCGACTCGCGGCGAAAGCCGCCGAAAGCGTGTATCCAACTGTGCTGGAGGTACTGGTCCAGGGACGCATCGTACATACCCGCCACCATCTCGGCGACCGCCTTGCTCGCATCCGGCCCTGTGATTATCGCGGTCCAGACTTCCTCCTGTCCCGGCTCCAGCAGAGATCTGAAACGCTCCCATCGGATGGTCAGTTGCTTGTTGGTCCAGGGCACGTCCACGATCCGCTCGCTCAGATATAGCCGGTTCTCGCGGACATACGTGACGCGCAGTGTGAATCCGCCGCGCATTTCCTCGGTAACTAATTCTGCAATGGTCTCCTGGGTTCGGTCCGGGTCCGTCCACCACGCCCGCAGCAGCTCACCGCGGCACTCCAGCTCCACAAAGGCCCGGCCGGTGTCATACCCCGTGCCCCACAGGGCCACGAACAATTCGCCCGGCTCAAGGGACCATCTTGGCGCGGCAAAGTGATTGGCCACACGCACGCCAAAGTGTTTGGCTTCTGGATCCACCACATGGATGGTCTGTCGGGCAGCGACCGGCTTGCCGAAACGGTCCTGAGTCTGCAGCATCGCGCGATAAACACCGGCCTCCAGGACGACAGGGAGCGTAGCCTGGCCTTGGGCATCGGTCTGGAAGGGGTGTTCACTGATCAGGTCCGCCAGTTCCCAGGTATCCATATCGGATGCATCCGGCTGCGACCCCGTCGCTCCAAGCTCGGGGCGGATTACCTTATCCGGCTGTTTCAACGTATAGACCCGGACCAGGCCTTCGGCAGGCTCGGCCTGACCGTCGATGGACTGGGTCGTGACAGTTAGCTCCACCGGTTCATCCGGCGTTTGCCAGGCGTTTGCGCTAACGGTGGCCTGCAGTGCGGTATACCCGGCACGCACAATACGTTCGTCCGAGCGCGTCTCGCCCGTGGTGTCGGTCACATCTGCATGGACCCGGTACTCAAAAACCGGCTCATCTTCCTCAAGAATAGACAGATCCGGTTTGGCCGTGAAGAGAATCGAAAACGAGCCGTCGGTTTCTGTAACTGCGGTGCCATGGGCAATCGCCTGTGCCTCGGCCGGAGGGTAGCTCCAGCGGGCCCACCAGCACCAGATAGGAAACCGCACCTGGCGCACAACGCGCCATGTAACCTTGGCCCCGCCGATAGCAGCGCCGGTGTACGCCGTGGCCTTGCCCGGCACGACGACCTCAGTGTCGAGCCTGGGCGCCTCCGTGGGCGGTTCGAGTCGAACCTTGAACTTGGGTCGCTTGTATTCCTCCACGTTGAGGAATGCCTGCCCATGTGGACCATCCCGTACGGTCAGGGACATCCGGCCCATCAGGCGGTCTCGGGGGGCCGTGAAACTGCCGCTGAAGGCGCCGTAGTCGTTGCATTGATGCTGCCAACGTTCAATCTCCTGACCGTTGGTATCCTGGAACACCACGGTTAGTCGCTCACCGGCCAGAGTCTGGTAGTTGTCCCCGACCGTGTCCGTGCGGATACAGATACCCTTGTAGTGGACGGTCTGGCCCGGACGATAGAGCGACCGGTCGGTGAAGAAAACGGTCTGTTCGCGAGGTACCGGATCGTTCTGCACGGGACGAGTCCAATAGGTATTTGCACTGGCCAGTGTTTGGCCTCCGTATTCGGCAACGAGCAGGAAGGAAAGCCAATCCTGACCCACATGCGAGAAACCGAACAGCCCGTTCTCGTCGGACCGTGTCTGGTCGGCCGGCAGGTACCGCCGGCTTGTGCGGTCGTACGTCCAGCGCGTGACCGTCGCGTCGGCAAGGGGTTCGCCCGTCCTGGCGTTGAGCACAAACCCCTCAACTACGCCGTCTCGATGAAGGCTGCGCACGACCAGCGCCAGGTCACTGACCCAGATGGGCGCCACACTGACCCTGTTGTCGTTCTTCTCAAAGGAAGGATCGTGGCTGGCGATCAGGAAGTAGAAGCCCTTGTCCAGGCCTTCAGGTGCGGGCAGTACCTCGGTACGCTGTTGATAATCCAGGGTGGCAGGCAGCTCTGCACTCCACTCGAGCACCGGTTGAATCGCAAGCAGAGTTTCCAGTTCTTCATTGTTGATATACCCCCAGGCTGGTTGAACCGCATCCTCGATTACAAAGGGCACAGCCCTGAAAAAAATCCGGGTCACATTGTGGTAGGTTACCTTGATGTCCGGCAGCGGATCGTTCCATACCCGCTCGGTCTGGATAGTGGCGGACCTGGCCTCGATTTGTTGTATCAAGTTGTAGCACAGCGCGCCGCCGATGCTGCCCGGATACATATCCCAGCCTTGACTGGCCAGCGCGTGTGCCTGGACATAGTCTCCTTGCCCGTGCACTACTCTGGCCCACTCGTACAATGCCCGGGCAGCGATCTCGTGGTCTGCCCACTGGTCCACGAACCGCTCCAGGGCCGCCACGTACAGGGCAGCCTTGTCAGGCCCCAGGGCCTGGTTGTAGCCGAACTTGAGCCGGTGCAAATCGGAGTCAATGAATGCGGTTTTGTCGGAGTCGTCTTGATGGAAGGCCAGTAGGGCCTGATACAGCCGGATGGCCTTTAGCTTGGCGGAATCCGTATCCGGGGTATCGGGCTCCCATTGGAGGAACTCGGCCACGGGCGCAAAGATGGGGCTGTCGGCCATAAACTCAAAAGTATCCTGGGGCAGCACTCCGGCCTGTTCGCCCGCACTGTAGAACGACAGGGCCTCATAAGCCAGGAAGTCGTATAGTGTCGGCCGGTATGTGTCCGGAACGGTCCCCTTTTCCAGCAGATCGTCATATTGTTCGATAGGAATGGCCTTGAGCTCCTGGTCTGCATCCAGGGCTAAGGTGAAGTGCAAGTCGATCTCTGCCAGGATACGGGGCAGGTCCCAGGTCGTGAAGTCCGCTCCCGGCGGTTCGGCGGTCTGGGTCCGCTGTATGAAGCGCCAGCGGTTCTGCTGGAAGTACTGCCAATACCAATGGGCCAGAATCGCCTCCATCACCGGTTTCATCGGGTCCGGGGCCTCGGCAATCTCGGTCTCGAGGAGGACGATCATTTCCTCAACCTTACCCCCTTGAATCCGGCCCTCCAAGGCGATCTTCAGGCAGATGGCCTTGGTGGCCTCCGCGTACGCCTGGTCCTCCAGCGCCCCGGGGATGATCTGGTCCAGAACCGTGATAGCAGTCTGGGGCAGTCCCTTTTCAATCGCCTCGTCCACCTGGCTCCACAGGCCGTCCCGCGGTCCCGCCGCAAACGTGCTTGCCGTTACTAACAGAAGCAGCACACACGGCAGACATCTAATATGATTTGCTTTTCCTCTTATTTTGCTGTCCTCTTAAAAAGAGCTATAAGAATATGATGACGCTGCAGCCTATCCGGCTCTTCTCAGGAATAATCCAGAGAACGCACAATGACTTTGATAAAAAGAGAAAACCTCTTATTTATTGAAGGCAGAACACGTATGAAAATATTGTACGTAGAAATTATGATGGCACGCGTGAATATAATTGCTCTGGACCTGCCTTTCTCATTTATTTACGATCATGCCTATAATGTTGTTCGCTTGCAAGGCTTTTTTGCCTGTTTTTGAACTTGTTTTTCACCAGAAAACCGTAGCGCCCAGGTGCTCCCATAAATGCCCAGCATCGCTGGGTTCTGATTAAAACCCGCCGTTGGCGGGCATTTTCGCGAGTTCACGCCTACAACCGCCCTACAACTCGAAAACCCGTTATCTGCTAATTCGGCGAAAATGTCTGCGTCGTAAGCTCTATAGTCCCAAGACTTTACGAAAATCATAAAAAATGGTAACATTTTCAATGACCGGTGCCACCTCTTGGGCAAGACTTGAGCTTTTTTCACCAGATCTAACAAATAAGGTGTACACGAATGTTGATCCTGTCCCCACTCCATGCGGAGGACCAAATTCCAATTATCCTACGCTTCTTTCCTCAGAACACGCTTAGCACGTCTCTGGGGATTTCTCTTCGCAGATTATTTCAAATCCCCGGCCGTTTGCTTCGCCAACGTTGGTCGACAGAAGACGTATGCTTCACAAAATGGTTAGAAAAGAACTTGATGTGGCATTCAGTTTAGCTATACTCTCATAAAGGTCGGACCATGAAATAGAGGATGTTTCCAATCAGCAAGAATAGCACAGCTAAGGTTTTTGATGAACTATTCATAGGGAGGTGTAACTATGATTATTCAAAATAACACCAAACGGATATCACTTATACTTTGCATGCTGCTTTTATTATCCGGGGCCATACAAGCGCGGGAGTATCATGTTTCGGTTAAAGGTGATGATACAAACAAAGGGACAGCCAAAGCTCCTTTTCAAACAATTTCCAAGGCAGCGGAGGTAGCACAGCCCGGCGACGTCATAACAGTGCATGAGGGAACCTATCGTGAACGCATCAACCCACTGCGCGGCGGCGAGTCCGATCAGAAGCGCATCGTTTACCAGGTTACCCCTGGCGAGAAAGTCATCATCAAGGGCTCCGAAGTCATCAAGGGCTGGCGAAAGGTACGAAACGACACCTGGAAGGTCGCCATCCCCAAGAGCTTTTTCGGGGATTTCAACCCATACAGTGATTTGATTCACGGCGACTGGTTCAATCCCAGGGGACGGGACCACCACACGGGGGCGGTTTATCTGAATGGCCACTGGCTCACTGAAGCAGCCAATCTGAATGATTTGCTGAAACCCATCGAAAACACCCCGCTGTGGTTCGGACAGGTGGATGAGACGAACACCACGATCTGGGCGCAGTTCGGGGACGTCAATCCCAACGAGGCCGAGGTCGAGATCAACGTCCGCCAAACGGTGTTCTACCCCGAGAAGCCTGGCGTCAATTTCATCACCGTGCGCGGCTTTACAATAATGCACGCGGCAACGCCTTGGGCGCCACCCACGGCAGAGCAGATCGGCTTGATCGGCACCCACTGGAGCAAGGGATGGATCATCGAGAACAACGATATCCGCTATTCGACGTGCGTGGGGATCACGCTCGGCAAATACGGCGATCAATGGGACAACACGTCGCAGAATACTGCCGGGGGCTACGTCAAAACCATCGAGCGCGCCCTTGAAAACGGCTGGTCGAAGGAAAACATCGGTCACCATGTGGTACGGAACAACCATATCTCGCATTGCGAGCAAGCGGGCATCGTCGGAAGCATGGGCGCAGTGTTCAGCACCATCACAGGCAACGTCATCCACGACATCCATATCCGGCGACTGTTTTCGGGAGCCGAGATGGCCGGTATCAAGATTCACGCCGCTATTGACACCGAGATCAGCCAGAATCACATCTACCGCACATGCCGGGGTATCTGGTTGGACTGGATGGCGCAGGGCGCGCGCGTGACCAGGAACCTTTTACACGATAACAACATTAGTGAAGACCTTTTTATGGAGGTTAACCACGGGCCGTTCCTAATCGACAACAATCTCTTTCTTTCGGGTCGTTCGCTGTTTGACATGTCGCAAGGCGGGGCATACGTGCACAATTTGTTCGCCGGTCGCATCGTGCTTCGGCCTGAGTTGCGACGTGAGACCCCGTTCCAAAAAGCCCACTCCACTGAGGTGGCAGGCCTCCGGAACATCCAGGGCGGCGATGACCGGTTCTACAACAACCTGGTTATCCAGCCGGGTGGTTTGAACGGATATGACAAGGCGACACTGCCCGTGCAGATGGAAGGCAATGTTTACTATAACGGTGCCAAACCCTACTTTAAGGAAACAAATTACCTTGAGAAGGCAGAGTTTAATCCAGAGATCAAGGTTGTTGAAGAAGGCGACAGTGTGTTTCTTCACATTACGCTTGATGATTCTTTTCATGCTTTAGATAACCCATTGGTGACAACATCGCTTTTAGGCCGGGCCAAAATGGCGAACGCAGCCTATGAGAATCCCGACGGTACACCCTTGAAAATCGATACTGATTATTTCGGAAAAAAGCGAAGTGAAGCGAATCCTTCCGCAGGCCCCTTTGAAAATCCGGGAGAGGGGAAACTCACGCTGAAAGTATGGTAAAGTTTATAAACGCAGGAGTGGACACCCAGAACAAGTTGCAGTTTGACACCACGCCTGAGCAGGTCAGGCCATGACATAGGTGGAATATACAGGAGAACATCTACCAATGAATACAAAATTATCAATACTACTTTATATTGTATCAGTGACTACGTTGCTTAATCACGCATCTGCGCTGGCTCAGAAAGAGCCTGTTGACTATGTCGATCCGCTCATTGGGACCTCGACATCCAGATGGATGCTCTATCCTGGTCCTTCCCTGCCATTTGGGATGGTGAAATTGAGTCCCGACAATCAGAAACACTGCTGGAAGGCTGGATACGACTATGCCATCGACAACATCGCGGGTTTCAGTCACATACATTCATGGGTCATGGGCGGCTTGCTGGTCATGCCCACCACGGGTGAGCTGATGGTTGTTCCGGGCAAGGAGGAGAATCCCGAGCAGGGATACCGGTCAAGAATTAACCATGAAAAAGAGGTCGCCAAAGCAGGATATTATAGTTGTTATCTGGAAGATTATGGCATCAAGGCGGAATTAACAACAACGACCCGGGCAGGATTTATGCGATTCAAATATGACAATCCTGATAATGCCCGGATATTGATCGATTTATTGACGCCTACGGAATACAACTACTCGCTCGAGTGGGCCTTGATTAGGAAAGTAAGTGATACGGAGCTGGAAGGATTCTCAAAACAACGCACATACGATACCTTCTCCAGCCTGGACAATGAGTACACAATCCATTTTGTGATTCAATTCGACAAGCCTGTAAAATCATTCAACGGATGGAGGTCAAGGGATATTGATAGTGCTTACGGTGCCGGCAGAAACCCAGAGATTGTTTATGACACGTATGAGATTCATGGTGTCGGGGATGTCGGCGCATTTGTTGAATTCGAACTGGAAGAAGGAGAGACTGTTCAGGTAAAGACAGGCATATCACTCGTAAGTATCGATCAGGCGAGGTTGAATCTTGACACCGAAATGAGTCAATTTGGGTGGAACTTTGAAAAAGTCTATCAGAATGCCCGTCGTACGTGGAATGAGTTACTCAGTTTGATTCAGGTCGAAGGAGGAACGGCAGACGACCGAACAAAGTTCTACACTAATTTCTACCGATCTTACGCGGCACGAACGATTCTGAGCGATGTTAATGGGAAGTATGTAAACCAGTGTGAACAGGTGACACAGGTTAAGAATCCTGATTCGCCTGTCTATGGTTGTGATGCCTTTTGGAACACGTTCTGGAATCTGAATCAACTATGGGCGTTAGCCACTCCCGAGGTCGCCAATAGCTGGGTACGGTCACTCATTGAGTTGTACGAACAAGGAGGTTGGCTACCCAAAGGGCCAACCGGACTTGAATACTCGAGTATTATGGTCGCCTCCCATGAGGTGCCTTTGATCAATAGTGTCTATCAAAAAGGCATAAGGAATTACGATGTTGAAAAAGCTTATGAGGCCATAAAACATGTCCAGACAACCCCGGGAACGGCCCATCCTTGTGGGGGATTGGTCGGCAATCGGCAGTTGAAACCATACATGGAGTTGGGATATGTTCCGCATGGCGAAGGTACACGCAAACACCACTTTGGAACCAAAGATGAGGGACCGGTATCTAACACGTTAGAATATGCCTTTGATGATTGGAACGTGTCGCAAATGGCAAAAGCGCTGGGAAAAGAAAAAGACTATCAATATTTTCGACGTAGAGCCGAAAACTTCAAGAATGTGTTTGATACTGAAGTTGGATTTGTTCGCCCCAAGCTGGCCTCTGGAGAATGGTTCGATGCCAAAAGTGTATTTGGAGACCAAAAGCGTTCCGATTCATGGAAAGGGACAGGCTTTATCGAGGGCAATGCCTGGCAATACACCTGGTTTGTGCCACATGATGTCAATTTCATCGTCAAAGCCTTGGGCAAGGAGGAATTCAATGAGCGTTTGAACAAGGGATTTGAGCAGTCTGCCAAAGTGAATTTCAACGCCAAGGGAGACTTGTTCACTGAGTATCCCATCAACCATGGGAATCAGCCCAATATGCAGGCGGCCTATCTGTTTAATTATTCAGGTAAGCCCTGGTTAACGCAAAAGTGGGCAAGGGCCATCATGGATGATTATTACGGCAGCACCCCTGCGGATGGTTGGCCCGGCGACGAAGATCAGGGGCAAATGGGCGCATGGTTCGTGATGAGCGCGATCGGTCTATTTCAGATGGATGGCGGGGGTTCCGTAAAACCTATCTACGAAATTGGGAGCCCGCTGTTTTCAAAAATTACCATCCAACTTGATGGCAAATACTATTCGGGCAATCAGTTTATTATAGAAGCCGTCGGTAATTCAAAGGAAAATATCTATATCCAGAAAGCATATCTGAACGGCAACAAACATGACAAGCCATGGTTCTATCACTCGGATCTCGTAAAAGGAGGGACGTTAAGACTGATCATGGGGCCGAAGCCCAATGAAAACTGGGGTGCCGATGCTGTTATTCCTTCAATGAACACATTACAGTGAGTGCGGTGTTCGTTAGTGAAACCTGGAACAAGCCGGAGTAGGTCGAGCATTGGCGGGCAAAGCTGCCGCAAACGAAGGTTGTAGAAGAGTAACACGGTGCCGCATGCGCTTGTCAAGGCAAGATCAGACCAGTGTATGATCCCTGAATTGATCGTTGACGTTCTTTGAAAAGTTCATGAATGGGACCGCTATAGTGAATTTGTAGTCTCTGGCATTTTAGGCTCCGTTTTCGAGCTTTTCCTGAGAATTGGGCAGCAATTATAGCAGCCTTGATGACCAGCGAAACAGCAAAGGTGGTGGTATCGAGATTCTTGTCCATGATATCTATTTCAACTCCTCCAAAAGATGTAGAAAACCAACTCCAGAGGAGGTATTATAGCATTAAATGGTCAAAACGCTAATGAGGCGACTGGCGATGTAACTGCTTGTGATTTAGAAAGATAGACGAATTGTCACCTGGTCCCATTTATGGTTGACAAGCACATGCGGTCCTTATTGGCCCTTGACAAGCGCAAGTGTTACTTGAGAATTTATGTGAACATCACCACGGATTATGGTATAATCAATCCCTCGACTTCGCTCGGGATGGTGAGCCTGTCGAACCATTGAAAAGATTTGTACCGGAGAACCTTAATTGAAGAAATGCACATTTCAACTTGAACTATGGGTAGTATTGTTCATACTCGCTTTCTGGGCCTCCTTTGGTTCGGCTCGCACGACCGATGTGAGTGCCTCAATGCGCAAATTGATAGAAGCTGACTGGATTGAGCGGGACAGACAATTCACCGGTCCCACACAACAAGCTAAAAGTAACGATTTCTCATTGGAGTACACGAAGCAGCTTATCACGCAAGGTTACAGACTCGCCGAGCGTTTGCGCCGCTTGTCAGCTTCCTCCGTAAGGAGTCCTGCGGACAACTCCCGCCTGGAACCATTGGTGACAAAACTACGGCAGTGCAAGGCTCACATAGCAACTCTGAAGTCAGTTGACAATGTGCACGTCGATGTTCGCCGAAGATTATATCTTGATGTCCGTTGGATATTCCGCCGGATAGCATTCTGTAATCCCTTATTAGACTTTGACAAAATAATGTTCATTAAACGCCACCATCCAGGCGGTGTGTACCACATGTGCGACCAGTACTATGGTTTTAATGCCATTGCCGGCGGGGGATTGTATGTTCTATCCGATCCGTTCGGGGCCCAGCCCAAACTGACTAACCTTCTGGCCGAGGCCGTTGTCAAGAAGGGTCGGCTCAAAGGACACTCACTTAAATCCGGAGCATTTCTTTCGCCTGAGCTTTCTTATGACGCCGGGACGATTCTCTTTGCCTATACACAGGGCAAAGGCAAGGACCTGCAGTGGACCCCCGAGAGTTGTTTTCACATTTTCAAGGTCAATTCTGACGGTACCGGACTGGTTCAACTGACCGATGGCCCATGGAATGACTTCGACCCGTGTTTTCTGCCCAATGGTCGAATCGTCTTTATCTCAGAGCGGCGAGGTGGATACCTTCGTTGTGGCCGACATTGCCCTACCTATGTAATGCACTCGATGGCACCCGATGGCAGCAACATCATTCTCCTAAGTTACCATGAAACACATGAGTGGCACCCGAGTGTAACAAATGATGGTATGATAGCATATACCCGCTGGGATTATATGGACCGAGACACCAACATCTCACATCATATATGGACTTGCTTTGGCGATGGTCGTGACCCACGTTCATTTCACGGCAACTACCCCTTGCGACGCGAGGTCCGGCCTTGGATGGAAATGAGCATCCGTGCTATCCCAGGCTCGCACAAATTCGTTGCTACTGCTGCCGCACACCACGGTAACGCCTTCGGCTCGCTGGTAATGATCGACCAACACATTAGTGACGATGGTGCAATGTCGCAACTGACTCGCCTGACGCCCGAAGTGCCTTTGCCCGAAGCCGAAAAGCACATCAAGCCAATAAGGGATTGTATGGTTTACGGAACTGCCTGGCCGCTCAGCGAGGATGACTATCTATGTGTGTATGACCAGCACGCAAAGAACCACGGCATCTACTGGATAGACCGCTTTGGCAACAAAGAGCTGATTTACCGCGACCCATCAATCCCGTGCCTAAGTCCAATTCCGCTACGTCCACGTCCCAAACCGCCGGTGATTCCCACCAGGACCGTGCAGACAACCAACGACATAAATAAAGCCGGCGGCAGATACGCGCAGGAAACCATCACAGTTATCAACGTCTATGACAGCGACTTTCAGTGGCCTGATGGTGTTAGAGTCGCAGCGCTGCGAATCATCCAGGTATTACCAAAGACAACACCTCCGCCGAATCAACCCCGCATCGGAATCGCCAACCAGACGAGTGCCCGGGCGGTTCTGGGAACTGTACCTGTCGAGGTCGACGGCAGCGCCTATTTCGAGGCGCCGGTCGGCAAGATGATCTACTTCCAAGCTCTGGATGACCGTGGGATGGCAATTCAGTCGATGAGGTCCGGTACCTATGTGCACCCGGGAGAGCAATTGACTTGCCTGGGCTGCCACGAACCCAAACACCGTACGTCGAAACAATCTACTGTGACACCGCTGGCTCTTCAGCGGGCCCCTTCAAAAATAAAACCTGACGTAGATGGCTCGAATCCTTTCAACTATGTCCGACTCGTACAGC
Organism: Planctomycetota bacterium; assembly: GCA_022566315.1. Classification (GTDB taxonomy): domain Bacteria; phylum Planctomycetota; class Phycisphaerae; order Sedimentisphaerales; family Anaerobacaceae; genus NIOZ-UU13. Next base: position 17,205 of record JADFJC010000011.1, on the reverse strand, counting down.
CAGCCTTGGACCGCAATTGTGTTAGCTGTCACCGTAAAGAAAAAGCGCCCGACCTGACTGGTGTGATCGAAGGCAAAAACGGATGGACACGCTCGTATAATAATCTCGCTGAGAAGTACGGTTTCTATTTCCACGTGAGTAATGGGTCAATTAATACGGGAGTCCACGGCGGCAGCAGGACTATCGCCGGCAAGTTTGGGGCCCGGTCCTCCAGATTGTTCAAATTTATGGGTGAGCAACATTACGGCGTTAAACTCTCAGAGGAGGATTTTCATCGTTTGACGCTCTGGCTGGACTGTAACAGCGAATTCTATGGCTCCTATGAAAACACTGGCGCCCAAGCCAGAGGCCAAATAGTATGGCCGACATTAGATTAAACAGCTCTGTTCTGCCCCCCGCCAAGGACATCCTTCTATGTTTTGTCCCCCACAAGCGGCCAAATATCGTTTACTTGGAAATGCACAAGGTACTTATTTGAATCATCATAAGGGGCACAGATCTCCGGCTGTTTTCTTCTGAGCATTTCCACGAGCGATGTGTTGGTTTCCTCTCGGATTTTGGTCAGATATAACCTTTTGCCAGTGTATCCTTCGCCTTGTTCCACGAACATGTAAGCAGCGTGTGGATTGGACTTGAGATTCTGGCGGGTCAGGCGCTCCCGCATGACAAACACGATGGTAGTTTCATCAATAACGTGTGGTTTAGCGTAAATGGCAAGATCAACCATTCCATCTGAATCAGCTGTAGCCAAAATGCCTAAACCTTGCACATTTTCAAAATAATCGGACAAATTCATATCTAATCGCTCCCTGAAATTAGCTGGTCTTCTTAATCACATCTCCTATACGGTGATGAATAGAAGGCAGTTCAGTCTATTTGTAGAATCTCACGGAACATCCGTCATGGTGCTCGTGGCGTTGGAGAATAGATAACCTTGTCATTACTCTACCTTTGTTTATAGTACCTTTGGCTGGGTTTGTATAACGTGATGGTGAAGAATGACGCTAAGTATATGCATATAGCAAAACACCTTCTAAAGCTATTGTCTCAACAAAACAAATCGTGTATCCTAATATGCAAGAGTTCGGCAATGGTCGTTCCATAACCATTTACTTTTCTGTTATTTTAGTGTTTATTGGCAGCCTTGATAGGACAAGGAGATAGATTATGAACCGCTTAGTTTCAGCGAAAATTGCAGGCATTTGTATTTTTCTGATGTTCGTTACGCAGACCGACGCGGAGGTGTTCTTGCCTGGCATGCAACCAAAAGAGTCGGGCATTGAATTTGTCAAGGTCCAACAATGCAAAATGTGTCACTCGCAAACTGAGAATGGCTCAGCCGATCCGTTCTTCTCCTGGCAAAGCAGTATGATGTCCCAGGCTGCGAGAGACCCTGTGTTTAGAGCCGCGCTTACAATTGCGAATCAGGACATCGAGGGCGTGGGTGAATTCTGTCTGCGTTGTCATGCCCCTCGTGGCTGGCTGGAGGACCGTTCAAAGCCAGCCGATGGTACAGCACTAAACCGGGAGGACCTGCACGGGGTAAGTTGTGATCTCTGCCACCACCTGATCGATCCACTCTCATCTGAGGCCCGCAAGCTGATTCAACACGTGCCTCCAGGTTATGGCAACGCCATGATGGTTGCGGATCCTGCCAACGTGGTTAGAGGGCCCTACGGTAACACAATAGGGGCTATGTCTCATAATACAAAGAAGTCTGAATACCATGCATCCAGCAATCTCTGTGCAACATGCCACAATGTTTCGAATCCCCTCCAGGCCAGCGATGTTAAGACCCAGCCTCCACATGCTTTTGGTCATATTGAAAGAACCTACAGTGAATGGGTACTAAGTGACTTCTCTAAACAAGGACGTAAAGGAACTTGTCAGTCCTGCCATTACGAGTTGGTTGAGGGTGGAGGGCAGGCATCGAGGTTCGGCAGTCCGCATCGTGATTACTTTGTTATGCATGGTCCTGTTGGTGGCTCCATCTGGGCTCAAGATGTTACCTGGCTGTTATGGGACGGTAAAGATATGGACCGAAAAGCTATGGACATGGGTAAACAGCGAGCATTAGAACAACTCAAAAAGGCCGCATCGCTGAGTTTGGTATCCCTCAAGCCAGGAAAGGTAGTACTGCGGATAACCAATCTGACCGGCCACAAACTTCCAACTGGGTACCCCGAAGGACGCAGGATGTGGGTAAACGTCAAATTCTTCGACTCTTCGGGAACACTGTTGAAGGAAATAGGAAAGTATGGCCCCAAGAAAGATACCATTTTCGGTAAGTCGGTTATGGCCCCCACACTGCTGGACCCAGAACAAACACGGGTTTACGAATGTGTTCCGGCAATAAGCAAAACGCAGGCTAAGAAGTTCGGCAAAAAACCAGGCAAATCATTTCATTTCGTTCTCAATGATATTATAGCAAAGGACAATCGCATACCCCCGAAAGGTTTCAAGAACAGTCTCTTTAAGGAGCACCTTTCTGAGCCGGTTGGCGCCGTGTATGTGGACGGCCAGTATTGGGATGATGTGCAGCTGGAACCACCATCCGGCTGCGAGAGAATCATTGTGAATCTGATATACCAGTCGGTCTCATGGGAGTATTTAAAGTTTCTCGCTGAGGAAAACAGGACTGACGATTGGGGTAAACGTTTGTACCAGGCGTGGAATCAGACAGGCAAATGTGCACCGGTGGTTATCGCTGAAATGGACACAAGCCTGGTAGTTCTTAAGTCAGATAATTGATTGTCTGTTCGGCGGTTTGCTGTTTCTTCCAATGCTCAGCCAAAAAAAGCTTATACTTATTCTTCGGCGTTTGATGTCTACGTGTCATCAAATTGCAGTTTCATCATGAACGAACGAAGAGGATTTATGTTAATAGAGCTTTTCGTAGTCATCGTCATCACTGAGCTGCTGATGTCGATATTAATGACCGCCCTGGAACGGGCAAGGCACCGGGTATGCCCATCCGAACATCTGTGGTGGGCGCTTCTACATCCGACACGAAGAGTTTTTCTACACCTACGATATCCGCTCGAAGGGACCAGCCCCCGAGGAGCGATAGGTACGCCATCTTTTTCTTCGCAAACTACATGAATGATGTGGAAGAAGTCTCATTGAATTTTCCTGGAGTCGAGTATGCGGGGGGAGAAGAGAAATGGATTGCGGCGGAAGCTCCAAAAGGTCATCCTGACTGGAACAGCGGAGGCACATACCGTCATGCCAATGCTACCGCTCTGGAATACGACAAGGACATGCAGTTCAGGTTAAACTCGTGGAGCTATGACTATTCACGTTTCACTAAACCGTTTTATTACGGGCGAGCAGAGCGAGGTATGGTCTTTATCCTCATGTTCAATAAGACCTTTTCACAAAACGACCAGATTCGGTTCAGCCTTTTCAAATTCAAAGTGCCAAGACATCCACGTCCGGCATGGGATTTCCAGTACGTCATCAACAAGGTAGAAGAAGATCGAGAATACGGGTTCAAAGGGCGCCTGGTCTGGAAACGATTCGTTAGTGCGCAGGATTGTCTGAAGGAACATGAGAAATGGCAATCAGAATCAACTGTTGAAGGGAATTAAGGATGTTCTGCCGGCAAAACTCCCGGACCATTCCCACCAGCCAACCAGAAATGCACTGAGCCGCGCTCGGTTATAGTTATTGTTTCAGGAGGATATTGATTATGTATAGCAGACGTGAGTTTTTACGAATTCTTGGTGTTGGTGCATTATCATCAGCTTTGCCCCGCTTCTCGAGGGCAAAACACCCGCTGATTGGCGAAAGTCGATGTATTACCGTTATTACTATTCGCATTTCGAGACGGAACCGCACTTCGGTGTGCGGACACAAAAACTCGTCGAATATGTATTGCTGTTTCTTAGCTGAAGCAAGAACAATGCCCTTGAACACATAAGGGAGATATCCACTGTCCTGCGCCGAATAGCAGCTCTTGGGCGGGGCGTCCATAAATACTTGCACAAATACAGAACGGCAAGTATAATTGTCCAAATTCAAAACGCTGACCGCAGATAGATTTATCATTCGAATGGACGAGCATCGCCGGGCTGAGACGGGTTTTGCCCCGACGAGAACTTGCAAAAAACCGTAGTTACCAAACGCGGCATATTAAGTTGACTTAACCGTCTTTAATAGTTAAAATAAGCGTGTAAAGTTAGCAAGCTCGTTTTTACGACGATGGCAACGGGCGCATAATCGTGGTTCATGTAGGTTGTAAGGTGAGAGGCTTATATCTACAGCAAGTTGGGCAAATGTAATATGGCTTTTTTATTCAGTTACATATTGCACCATAGCCGTTCGGTTTTGACGGCGGCCTGCATCGCAGTTATGTTTGGGTCGCTCTCCGCCCAGGGGCGGACACGAGCCGAAGACCCCAGCAGCGCTGGGTTCCAATCAAAACCCGCCGTTGGCGGGGCAGCGCTGGGTTCCGTTCAAAACCCGCCGTTGGCGGGTGACACGGCCCGCGAGCAATTCAAGAGAGGCCAATATACACAATGCATTGAGTTGGCCCAAAAAGCCATCGAAAAAGAAACGTACAGGAGCAAGAGACAGTGGTGGATTCTGATGGCCGAGTCGCTTATGGCACTGGGCCGATATGAACAGGCCGCCAAGGAAATTGACACGGCCCTGCTGCGTTATACAGTGAGTATTCGCTTGCTAAAACTCGGGCATACAGCCAATCTATACTGCGGCCAGGCCGACTATGCTTCTGAAATGTTAGCGAAAATCTACCGGTACGGCCGCTGGTTCAAAATTGAATACTGGGATCCTCCGGACATGGTGGCCCTGGGAGAGGCACTGCTGCTGCTTGAATCCGAACCTCGGATTATTCTGGAACAACTTTTTAACCGGGCCATGAGGATTGACCCGAATTGCCGGGAAGCTTATCTTGCAGCCGGAGCACTTGCGATAAACAAGCAAGACTACGAGTTAGCTGCTAATCAGTATCGTAAAGCTCTCGAACGGTTCGGTGACGACCCGGACATGCACTGCGGATTGGCCAGGGCATTTTACCATAGTGACCGTAATTTAATGGTCAAATCATTAGATGCGGCCCTTTATGTGAATCCCAATCATGTGCCCGCCTTATTGCTGCTGGCCGAACACCAAATCGATTGCGAAGACTATGCCGGGGCGGGCAAGCTGCTTGACCGGGCTGCTGCTGTCAATCCGTGGCACTCAGAGGTCTGGGCATACCGTTGTGTTTTAGCTCATCTGGGTAATGAGCCTAATGCGGTCAATACCTGCCGCACTAATGCACTGAAGTTTTGGCCGACTAATCCTCGGGTGGACTATCTAATCGGAAGAAAGCTGTCGCAGAATTATCGGTTTACTGAAGGCGCTGCTTATCAGCGTCAGGCGATGCAGTTCGATAAGGATTATCTGCCGGCGAAGATCCAGTTGGCCCAGGACCTGCTTCGATTAGGTGGCGGACCCGAAGGCTGGACCCTGGCCGAAGAGGTTTATAAAGCGGACCAGTACAATGTCATGGCCTACAACCTTGTCAATCTGCGCGACAACATGTCCAAATTCAAAACGCTGACCGCAGATAAGTTTATCATTCGAATGGACGAGCTCGAAGCGGCGGTGTATGGTGAGAGGGTTTTGAAGTTGCTGCAGCAGGCCGAGTCGGAGCTTTGCCCAAAATACGGCCACGAATTGGATAAACCCGTTACATTGGAGTTGTTCCCTAATCAGCAGGATTTCGCTGTGCGCACGTTCGGCATGCCAGGCGGGGACGGGTTCCTCGGGGTGTGTTTTGGTAATTTGATCACTGCCAACAGTCCCAGGGCCTCGAGAGCAGTCAACTGGGAATCAGTCTTGTGGCACGAGTTTTGTCATGTGGTCACACTTAATCTGACGCGCAACAAAATGCCGCGATGGCTCAGTGAAGGGATTTCTGTGTACGAAGAAATGCAGCATAATCCCGCCTGGGGCCAACACATGAACCCGCAGTATCGCAAAATGATCCTTGGAGGGGAATTAACACCGATTAGCAAGCTAAGCAGTGCATTTTTGAGTCCACCTACACCAATGCACTTGCAGTTTGCCTACTACGAGTCGTCGCTTGTGGTGGAGTTTCTCATTGAGCGGTTCGGCCATGAGACTCTCAAGACCATCCTCACGGACCTGGCTAAAGGCGAAGAGATTAACAGTGTTATCTCCAAGCGGGCGGCTCCGATCGAGAAGATCGAAAAACAATTTGAGGCCTTTGCTCGAAAGCGGGCCGAGGGTCTGGCTCAGAATGTTGAGTGGGCCCAGCCCGAAAACGGACAAGTCGATCCTGCTGACTCAGAGGCATTAGCCAAATGGCTGACCAATCATCCCAACAGCTTTTGGGCACTGAGGCTGCAAGCCAGCCATCTTTTAGCCGACGAAAAGTGGGAACAGGCCAAGACGCCGCTCAAGAAGCTGCTCTCCATTTACCCGAGCTATACCGGCGAGGGCAACGCTTATGGTCTCCTTGCCCGGGTACATCGCAAACTCGCCGAGACCGAACAGGAACGCCGAGTGCTCAACAATTTAGTCACTATCTCAGCCAACGCGGCGAAGGCCTACATACGTCTCATGGAAATCGCTATGGAGCAGAAGAACTGGCGTGAGGTCTTTGACAACGGAAACAAGTATCTCGCGGTCTATCCCATGTTAGGGGCTGTTCATTGGCGCATGGGCCGGGCCAACGAAGAACTCGGCCAAAACGACCAGGCTATTGAATCGTATCGGCGTCTGCTTTTGTTGGATCCCGCAGACCCGGCAGATGTCAACTACCGCCTGGCGCGGTTGTTTGCGGATCGGGACCCTGCTACTGCAAAGCGATATGTACTCGAAGCCCTGGCGGATGCACCACGTTTTCGCCAGGCACATCGTCTATTGTTGAAATTAATCAAAGACTCCCAGCCCGACAAATCGGAATACAAGTCCACATTGAACGAACAAAGTGAGCTACAAATAGTTCAGGAGAATGTACCATGACAAAAACAAAGTGGTTCATTATTCTACTCGTGGTGGCATGTGTTGGAGTAAGCATGGTGTTCGCACAGAGATATTCCAGTCGACGATATTCCAACCGAAGAAGAGGTGTGCCCGATTGGGAGCCTGACAAGGAGTTTTCACATGATGTCTTCACATTCGTGCGAATCCGGTATTCGTCCGGATACGGCGGAGGCGGATATGGAGGCAGGTATGGTCGGGGTTACGGTCGCGGCTTTAGTGGCGGCAGCTGGGCAACGGACTACCCCGACAGCGATTTGAACTTCTCCTTCCGCCTTCACCAATTGACTTCGATGGAAGTTAATCCTGACGGGGTGGTACTCGAACTAACGGACCCGAAACTCTTCGACTATCCCTTCATCTACATCGTAGAGCCAGGCCGGCTGGTCTTCAGCGAAGAAGAGGTCAAGATTCTCCGTCGCTACCTGCTGAACGGTGGGTTTCTGATGGTCGATGATTTTTGGGGTGAAGATGAGTGGTATAACTTCTACCGTGAGATCAAGCGGGTGTTTCCCAATCGCGAACCGGTCGAGCTTCCGCTAAGCCACCCGATCTTCCATGCCGTATTTGACCTCAAGGAAAAGCCGCAGATTCCCAGCATCGGCGCTGCTCTGCAAGGGCGCTCTTACGGTATCACCTGGGAACCTCGCCGCTCCGATACCAGCACGCCACACTACAAGGCCATCTATGACGACAAAGGCCGGATGATGTCTATTATCTGTCACAACACCGACCTCGGTGACGGATGGGAACGCGAGGGGGAGGACGAATGGTATTTTCGTGAGTTTTCAGAGAAGAAGGCATACCCGCTGGGGATCAATATAGTGTTTTACGCAATGACTCATTGAAAGGAAAATGACTTTGGCTACCAAGACATACGAATTTGAACGACAGGCTGTCGAACAGATCAGGGATGCACGTAAGCGCATATGTGCTGAGCTCTCAAAAGTAATCGTCGGCCAGGAAGATGTTATCGAGCATTTGATTATCGCAGTGCTTTCCGGGGGACACTGTCTGATTACCGGTGCGCCTGGTCTGGCCAAGACACTGTTAGTCAAATCGCTCACGGAGCTGTTTAACCTGAAGTTTCAACGCATTCAGTTTACACCGGACCTTATGCCCGCCGACATCACCGGCACTGAAATCCTTCAGCAGACCGACGGAGAGCGAAAGATGGTTTTTGTAAAGGGTCCGATTTTCGCCAACATGATTCTTGCCGACGAGATTAACCGCACGCCTCCCAAAACACAGGCGGCCTTGCTCGAGGCGATGCAGGAACACCATGTTACCGCTGTCGGTGTATGCCATGCGCTCAGCGAACCGTTCTTTGTATTTGCAACACAGAATCCTATCGAGATGGAAGGCACCTATCCGCTGCCTGAAGCGCAGCTCGACCGGTTTATGTTCAATGTCTTGATTGATTACCTGCCGGAGGATGATGAGGTTAAAGTCGTTTGCCAGATTACCGCCACCGAGCCTGAACCTATCAAGCATGTGTTCACCGGCGAAGACTTGCTGCGATTTCGCGGCGTAGTTCGCAAGGTACCTGTCGCCGAGGATGTTGTGCGTTACGCCGTGAGGATCGCGGCAGCATCGCGTCCCGGCCCGGATAATTCACTAAATTTCGTCAACGAGTGGATCACGTGGGGAGCGGGGCTGCGCGCGTCGCAATATATGGTGCTTGGCGCCAAGGCCCGAGCGCTGCTTTACGGCAGGTCGCACGTAAGCTTCGAGGATATACGGGCACTGGCCCATCCGGTGCTTCGACATCGCGTATTGATCAATTACCGCGCCGAGGCCGAAGGCGTGGCCATTGAAAACATTGTCGATCGTCTGCTGAAATCGGTCGAGGAGAGAAACACCAAATGACAGATAAAGCGGCACCATCCAGCCTGTATCGGCGGGGCCGAGCCACGACGGACAACCCCGGCACTGACGGTATGATTGACCCGGTCTCGCTGATGCGAATCAAGTCGATGGAACTGCGAGCCAAAGTGATTGTTGAGGGATTCTGGAAGGGTATTCACCGAAGCCCCTATCATGGCTTTTCAGTCGAGTTTACCGAGTATCGCCAGTACACCCTTGGTGACGACCCCCGTTACATTGACTGGCGACTCTATGCTCGCAGTGATCGATTTTACGTTAAGAAGTTCGAAGATGAGACGAACCTGTGCTGCCACCTTCTAATTGACCACAGTCGATCGATGGGCTACGGTTCCGGAGGCTACACGAAATCGCAATACGCCGGCACCCTGGCCGCGACGCTGGCCTATTTTCTTTTCACTCAGGGTGACGCGGTCGGCCTGACAATATTCGACGATCAGCTCAGAAAATATTTTGCGCCGCGCAACCGGCCTGGTTATCTGCGCCGCTTGATGCTGGCGTTGGAGGCTTCCCCTGAGGGCAGTGCCACCGACCTGGGTCCACCGCTGCAGCACATAGCCGGAATGCTGACAAGACGCGGCCTGATCGTGCTGATTTCTGACCTGCTAACGTCGATTGACCGGCTGGAACCGGACCTGGGTTGTCTGTGCGCGGGCGGCCATGATGTTGTGGTGTTCCATGTATTGGATCCGGCCGAGTTGAACTTTGACTTCAATTCGCCGGCAATCTTCCAGGACATGGAGAGCGGGCGGAACATGTACGTCAATCCCTCCGATGTTCAGACAAGTTACAGACGTATGCTGGACAAACATCTGGCTAAAGCTAAGTCCATATGCCAAAACCTGGGGATAGATTATCATTTGTTCCCGACAGATCGCCCGCTCGATTTGGCTTTGCTGGATTTCCTACAGGACCGGATGCGTCGCAGAAAGCGGGGCAGATACAGAGGTGGTTCAAAAGTCAGGACTAACGTATGAGTTTCCTTTATCCATTATTTCTGGCAGGTATCGCCGCGGTCGGTTTACCGATCGTACTGCATATGATTCGACGTCACACGCGCAAGCGCGTAGAGTTTAGCTCACTGATGTTTTTGCGTACTACAATACCCCGATTCAAAAATCGCAGCCGTCTGGAGAACCTGCTGCTTTTGATTTTGCGTTGCCTAATATTGTGCCTGCTTGCGTTTGCCTTCTCGCGTCCTTTTTTCCCACGAGAAGCCGTGGAGAGCCGGGTCCGCCTCGGCAGTCGCATAGTCCTGTTAATCGATACCAGTGCATCCATGCGGCGTGCCGGAATGTGGGACCAGGCAATCAGCGAAGCACAGTCGGTGTTGGATAGTGTTGACCAAGCCGATAGAGTGTGTGTTATGAGCTTCGATCAGAGCACAAAAACACAGATAGGATTCGAACAATGGGGGGCGTTGGATCCCACCCAGCGTAAGTCAGTTGTAATCGAACATATATCGAAATTGTCACCGGGTTGGGCCTTAACCAATCTTGGTAGCGCCTTAGTCAGCGCGGCAGAAGCTATTGAAGACGATGAAGTCAACGATGGACAACAAACTATCGCAATGCGCCAGGTGGTGCTTATCAGCGATCTGCAAGAGGGCAGCAACCTTGAGGCGATGCACGCCTACGAATGGCCTGAAGAGATGGAATTAGTGGTCAAGCTGGTTCGGTGCCAGGGGACTACCAATGCGGCATTACAATTGGTAACTGACCGCAGTGGCTTTGGTGGTTCCGCTGATGACAGCCCCCTTGGCATTCGCATCACCAACTCGTCCGATGCGACCGCAGAGCGATTCCAGCTGAACTGGGCCGACGAGACTGCTGCAAGCGCATCAAGCAGGGCTGTAGATGTTTATGTGCCGCCCGGTCATAGTATTGTCGTGCGTGCCCCGGACCGGGCAGACGAGTCAAAAGCCCGGAAGCTGATATTGACGGGCGACGATCACGACTTTGACAATACCCTCTATTTAGCACCGCATTTGCAGCAGCAGGTCAATATCCTATACATTGGCAGCGACGATCCCAACGATTCCAAGGGAATGTTGTATTATGTTCGGCGGGCCTTTGGTGCCACCAGCGCACTCAAACCTCATGTCATTTCCCGTCCAGGCAGCAAGACCATCGCAGCGGCAGAGATTGAGACGGCCCATTTGATTATTACGGCCGATGTGGTCAACCAGGAAAACCTCGTTTCCTTGCGCCGATACCTCGAATCGGGCCGAACGCTTCTGCTGGTTCTGAAATCCATCGACGAGGCCAAAACCCTGGCAACTCTTGCAGGAATTGAAACTATCGAATCTCAGGAGGCCGATGTTGACCGATACGCCATGCTCAGCCGGATTGAATTCAAACATCCGCTGCTGACACTTTTCTCCGAACCTCGCTTTGGAGACTTTACCCAGATTCACTTTTGGAAATACCGACGGATAAATATTGGGGATTTGCCTGACGCTCGCGTATTAGCTCATTTCGACAGTGGCGACCCCGCCTGGATTGAGCTGCCTGTGGGCAAAGGGTCGCTGCTCGTATTTACCTGCGGCTGGCATCCGTCAGATAGCCAGCTCGCGCTTTCATCCAAATTTGTCCCGCTGCTTTACTCAATCCTCGAATATGGCGGAGTTCTTGCAGGACAGCAATCACAGTATTTCGTAGGTGACCATATACCAATACCACAGTCAATGAAGTTGGAGCCAGCGAACTTGCAGATTCGCAAACCCGATAATTCCCTGGTTAGTCTGGATGCAGGCCAACGGGTCTTTACTCAGACGGACTTGCCGGGAATTTATACCATTGAGTCGTCCGCAGAGAATCAGCTCTTTGCGGTCAACCTGCCTGCCAGGGAATGCCAAACAGCCGCTATGCCAATCGAAGATCTTGAAAGGTTCGGCGTTTTGTTTAAGCAGACTTCGGCGAGCTTAGTCGAGCCGTCTTCAAGCGTTGCTCTCGAACGGACTTCGCAGGCAAGGCGTCATAGCAGTTTTGCCGGATTGGAATATGAGCAGAAAGTTTGGCGGTGGGTGTTTATTGCATTGTTAGCTGTGTCGTTAATTGAGATTTGGCTGGCGGGGTGGTTGACCCGTCCGGTACAGAGGACAGAGAACAGAGGACAGAAAACAGAAGACAGAGAACAGAGGACAGAAGACAGACATCTGACTTCTGACCTCTGACTTCAGAGGGAGAAGAGAAATGATTGAAAAAGCTCTTCGCAATCGACTGCGACCAATAGTGAAACGCCGAAGGCGTCTGCATTTAGCGTGGAGGTTGTCAGCCTATTGGTTCGTTTCGGGACTCATAGGTGTCGGTCTTATAGGCGCTGACTGGCTCTGGGGATGGAACTCGCCTATCGCAAACTGGGCACTATGCATCTCAACTGTGCTGGCGACGGTTTTGGCCTTATACAAATTTAGTCACATGCACCCTGACTACCGGGCCATTGCCCGACATGTTGAGCGGCAACACCCTGATATGCAGGCGCTGCTACTGGCCGCGATAGAACAAGAGCCGGAAGGACTCGGCGGTCAATTAGGTTATCTTCAGGAACGGGTCATCGGCGAAGCTCTTAGACATGCGACTAAACACGACTGGCTGCGAAGCGTGTCATCCAAAAGCCTCTTGTTGGCACATTTTGGTGGGATTGCAGCGCTATCATTTATTATCATGGCCCTGTTACAACTGTTGCCGTCTGTCCCTTCTCTGTTCACAATCGATAGAGGAGTGCTGACTGGCAGAAATTATAATATCACCGTCAGTCCGGGAGACACCACCGTGGAATTAGGAACGGTGGTAGTTATACTGGCACGGTTCGACGGACGCGTTCCCACGGAGGCAAAGCTTTGGGTCGGCCCATCTGAACAGGACAAACAGCAGATGGCACTGACTAAGAACCTTGACGACCCTGTGTTCGGCGGCCTAATTCCAGAGGTCAATAACGACCTTCTCTACCATATCGAGTACGCGGGCAGGCGAACGCGCAATTATAGAATAAGCGCTTATGAGCATCCCGCGCTCCAAAGAGCCGATGCGAAGATTGTTTATCCTTCATATACAAAACTGCCTGAAAAGGTCATCAAAAACACACGGCAGGTCAGTGTAATCGAAGGTTCCGAGGTTACTTTTGTCTTTACTCTCAACAAACCGGTAACTACGGCACAGCTTGTCGCCAAAGACAAATCCGTTCTCGATCTAAGCGCCGATGATGAGTCCGCCAATGGCGGAAACATCTATACCACTTCAATCACAGCAACGCAGAGTCAGCGATATGAGCTGCACCTGGCTGATGCTCAGGGGTTGACGAACAAGATGCCGCCGCGGTTTGTGATTGATGTCCATAAGAACCTCCCGCCCGAACTCAAGCCCATATTTCCCAATCGTGACGTGCTGGCGTCGCCTTTAGAGGAACTGAGCCTGGAAGCTGAGGTCTCGGACGACTATGGCGTAACCGGATATGGGCTGAGTTACACCCTTGCAGGCACCCAGAGCAGAGACGTTACGCTGGGTCGGTCGGTGGTATCAAATGAAAAACAACAGATTCAGCACCTGCTGGCGCTGGAAGAGCTTAACACCCAGCCGGATCAATTGCTGACGTACTACTTCTGGGCCGACGATGTGGGTTCGGACGGCAAGACCCGCAGAACCTTCAGCGATATATACTTTGCCGAGATACGCCACTTCGAGGAGGTATTTCGCGAAAGCCAGTCATCCCAAAGCCAGCGCAGCCAGAACCAACAAAACAGTGAACAGCAGCAGGGCCGGCAAGGCGCACAGCTCGCCCGTTTGCAGAAGCAGATTATCATCGCTACGTGGAATGTTAAGCAGCAGGCCAAACAGTCGGGTGGAGTTGATGACCACAAAGAAGACCTCAATGTCGTCCGCGAGTCGCAGGATGATGCGTTGCAGCAGGCCCAGTCGGCTTTGACTCAAGCCGAAGATGCGTCCGCGATTAAAGCGCTGCAGGAAGCTGCAAAGCATATGGAGACATCGCTGGAGCATTTGACCGAGGCGGTGGAATCCGCTTCGGTAGTTGAGCTGACGCCGGCATTGGCCGCGGAGCAGTTGGCCTATCAAGAGCTGCTCAAATTGAGAGAACGCGAGCATCAGATTGCACGCGGCCGGGGCTCCGGTAGAAATAGTGGAGGCGCCTCTGCCCGCTCCGAACAACAATTGCAGCAATTAGAGCTCAGACAAAGGGAGGACCGATACGAGACAGAGCGTCTTGCCCGGTCCCGGGAGCAAACCACTCAGCGTGAGGACCTTCAGGTTCTTAATCGGCTTCGCGAACTGGCACGACGGCAAAATGAAATGAGCAGCAAGCTCAAGGAGACTCAGGTAGCGCTTCGGCAGGCTATGAACGAGGAGCAGAGGCAGGAAATTCGCCGCGAGCTAAAGCGTCTGAGAGAAGAGCAGTTAGAGGCGCTTCGAGACGTTGACGAGCTCCAGCAGCGAATGGAGAGGCCCGAGAACCGCCGGCGTATGGCCGAGGCAAGAGAGCAGCTCGGTCAGAGCCGCTCAAGAATCCGTCAGTCCGCTGAGGAGCTGGAGCGGGGGATGGTTTCACGGGCCATCACTTCCGCTACGCGAGCACAGCGCCAGCTCGAGCAGATGCGTGACGAATTCCAACGCAGGACCTCCGGGCAGTTTACCGAGCAGATGCGCAATATGCTTGACCAGGCGCAGCAGCTTGATCAGCGACAGAAAGAAATCGCCGATGAGATAGAGCAGCAGATAAATTCGGAACGAAAGACACTTACGGATTCCGGTGTGAACCGCGAAATAGCGGAGCGAGTCGAACGGCAGAGAGAGAATACCGAAGAGCTGATTGAGCAGATGAAAAATGTGAGCGAGCAGGCGGAGACTTCCGAACCGCTCCTTTCGAAAAAGCTCTACGATACGTTGCGCAGGGCAAGCACCGACAATGTTGACAGAACACTTGAGGCAACCGGTGAGCTGCTCAGACGCAACTTCCTGCCGCAGGCACAGGAGATTGAACGACGGGCCGGTAAAGGTATCGAAAACATAAGGAAAGGCGTTGAAGAGGCTGCCGGAAATGTGCTCGGCGACGAGGCCGAATCGCTGCGTCTGGCCAGACAACAGCTCGATGAGCTGATTAGACAGGTTGATGAAGAGGTTGCCCGTGCCGGCCGACAGCGATCTGGTGACCCCAATGAGCCGCCGGACTCAGCGGCGAATCAGCAGCGTCGTGCTGACACTCAATCCGGAGCCGACAGTGAACGCCGGGACAGGCAATCCGCGAATCGGCCACAGGACGGCAGAGCATCTGCAAATGCACCCACAAGCGGAGATAGTCCTGCCGATTCTGATCCTAACAACGCCCGACAGCAGGATTCCCCACGCGGCGGCTCGCGAAGACAGTTAGCCGACGCCGGCGGGCAGGCCGATCCGAGTGGCTGGGGCGGCAATCAATCGGGGCAATGGGACAGGATTGACCCTAACGGCCCGTTCACCGGTAGAGATTTCAGACAATGGTCCGACCGCCTGCGCGATGTGGAGGAAATGCTTACCGAGCGCGAATTACGCGATGAAGCGGCAAGAGTACGAGACCGCGCCCGTTCAATCCGGGCTGAATTTATGCGTCACGGAAAAGAGCCGCAGTGGGATCTTGTCCAGCAGCAGATCACCAATCCGTTGACCGAATTGCGTAAACATCTCAGCGACAAGTTAGCTCAGCTTCAGTCGGACGATGCGCTTGTACCTATCGATCGCGACCCGGTACCCAGCCGTTTTGCCGAATTAGTGCGAAGGTACTATGAAAACCTGGGAGGCGATGATTGATGATGTTACTCGGTTCGATCACAATCCCTGAAAGCCCGTGGGTCTGGCTGGCCGTGCCGGTGTTAATTGTGACCGTTATAATATTGGTTTGGTCGTACCGGCGCTCAGCGGAGACAGGTGCGGTTCACAAGACCGCCTTTTGTCTTAGGCTTTTGGGCATGTTGGTGCTGGTACTGTGTCTGATGGAGCCGCTGTGGAGTGGAAGACGTGTCAAATCCGGCGCTAATCTGTTTGTTGTTATTGCTGATAATAGCAGCGGCATGAACGTTCGGGACCGCGAGGCAACCCTAAGCCGCGGCGAAATACTTCAAGCTGCGTTGAAAGTCAATAAGTCCGATTGGCTTGGCACTCTGGCTGATAATTTCCAGGTTCGACAATACATATTTGATTCGCGGTTGCGCCGGACAACGGACTTTTCAGAGTTGATTTTTGACGGCAAGGCTTCTGCAATCGGTGTGTCCCTGCGAACAATCACCGAACGCTACAAAGGCAGGCCGTTGGCCGGTGTGCTCTTGATGACTGACGGTAATGCTACGGACATGGGCGAACAATTCTACGATTTGTCGGGTGTGCCGCCGGTTTACCCTGTCGTAATAGGTGGTCGGCGACCACTAAAAGATATCTCCCTAACAAATGTCTCTGTCAGCCAGACGTCTTTCGAAGATGCCCCGGTGATGATCCAGGCCGACGTTGAGGCCTCCGGATACGCCGGCAAGACCATTGTAGTGAGCTTGACTGAAAACTCCGGTAAAGTGGTGGAACGACAAACACAAAAAATCTCCAGGAACGACGAGAAACAAGTATTTCGTTTTCGTCTGCGTCCGGAAAAGACAGGTGTTTTGTTCTACCATCTTAATGTCAAAGAAGAAATAGCACAGGATAAATTGCCGGACCAGCTTGAAGCACCCTCGGAAGCTACAATGGCCAACAATAAACGCACACTTGTTGTGGACCGTGGCAAGGGGCCGTACCGGATTCTGTATGTAGCCGGCAGGCCGAACTGGGAATATAAGTTCCTGCAACGTGCAATTAGTGAAGATGAGCAGGTGCAAATGGTGGGACTGCTTCGTGTCGCAAGACGGGAGCCGAAATACGATTGGCGGGGACATGTCGGTGAGGATAGCAATCCACTGTTTCGCGGATTTGATAACAAAGATGAGGAGCAGACCGAGCAGTACGACCAGCCGGTTCTCGTGCGCCTTAACACACGTGACGCTGCGGAGCTTCGCGATGGATTTCCCAAAACACAAGAAGAGTTATTCGGCTATCACGCGGTCATCCTCGACGACGTCGAAGCAGAATTCTTCTCGCATGACCAAATGGAGCTGCTTCGGGAGTTCGTTGCCGAGCGCGGCGGAGGGTTCTTAATGCTCGGCGGGAAAGAATCATTCCAACAGGGCAACTTCAATCGCACGCCCATCGGGCAAATTCTGCCGGTCTATCTGGACCGGCCGGCCCAGCAGGAAACGGTAACTCGAGCCTATTTGAACCTGACTCGTGAAGGCTG
>JADFJC010000095.1 GCA_022566315.1 Planctomycetota bacterium | reverse complement strand
TATTGATTATTGATTGTCAATTCTCAATTCACAGATTCGAAAAAATTGCCGCACGTCAAAAAACAAAATTTCTCTGTGTCGCTAAAAGTTTTGACGGCAGCACTTACTTTGATATAATTGCACCCCAATTGGAAAACGTTCCAAGTAAACCGTTATTACAGCCAGTAAATGCGATACGCTGAACGCTGATTATGACAGAGACCAAGGCAGAAGAAAATAGCGCCCCATCGAGTTTTGAACGGGCTTTTTTGAAGCGCCTGTCCTGCGCGCTGCCGGATTCAAAAGCACATCTGATTTTCTGGTCTTTAACCCTAACCGGGCTGGCGCTGGATTTGTGGACCAAGAAAGCGGTGTTCGATTGGTTGGGGAACCACGGCAACGTTTCGGTTATTAATGGTTTCCTGCGACTTGTAAGGGTCTTGAACAATGGCGCCGCCTTCGGCGTCTTCGCCGGCAAGTCTTATTTCCTAACGGCCATCTCGGTTATCGCCCTGATAGTGATCCTTGGGGTTTTTCTTTTTAGCGGAACTCACAACAGACTGGTTCACGTTGCTCTGGGCCTGTTCACCGCCGGTATCTGCGGCAATCTTTACGACAGGATTTTTAATAATGGTTTAGTGCGTGACTTTATCGACGTTTATTACCGCGATTCTCATTGGCCGGCTTTCAATGTCGCGGACAGCTTGCTTTGCATCGGCATTGGGCTGTTGATGATTTCGACTTTCCTCACTGAGAAGTCTGTTCAAAAACATGTTCAGCAACAAAAATAGGGGCATTCGACGCCGCCCCTAAAGCAATCGCATCCGAAGGACGGGAATCAATTTCGACGGTCCGCCCGTTCAGGCTCAGGTGAATCTTGGCATAGAAGGTGTGGTGGCGCAGGTCATTTATAACTATCTTTTCTATTCTTGCGCCGAGATTTTCAATTATATCAGCTAATAAATCATGCGTCATCGGACGTGGGGGCTTGATGCCCTTTAATCGGCGGTCGATTGCAAAAATTTCAACTATGCCAATAACGATGGGAAAACTCCTATCGCCGTGACGCTCTTTTAGGACAATTATCTGCTGGTCAGACATTTCGTTAATGATTATACGCGACAGTTCGGCTTCCATTTCCATTTTGGCACCACCTTTATTTCGTATATGCGTAAATACGTATACGAGTTTATGAGCCTATGAGTTCGTTCGTCTTCTCATCCACTCATCTACTATTTTATAATTCCGAAAGGTGTTTTTCAACGGTATTTAACTGTTCCGACAGTTCGGCCAGCCTGTCCCTGGCCTGAACTACCACTTGCGGCTTAGCTTTACTGACAAAATTTTCATTAGCCAGCTTGGCATCCACCGCCTTTTTAGCTTTTTCGAGTTGCTGTTTTTGTTTTTCCAGCCGCTGCTTTTCAGCCTCTATGTCTATCGCCTCGTGAAGATAGATTTGCATCTGGTCAACAATCATCGCTGCTGCATTTTGGGGCTTCCGGCTTGTATGCGATGCCGAAAACTCTTTTAAGCCGGCCAACTGGCAGACAAGTCCACTGTTTGCATTTAGGACCTCAGCTATTTCCTGTGGCGAGTTTGCAGACGCCGTTAATTTTTCACTCGGCTGCTTGCTATATTTGCTTCTAACGTCCCTTATCGCTCGAATCACGGTCTGTACAGATGCAATTTGTTCTTCTGCCTCAGCATCTACCATAGAATCCAGTCCCTCGGGCCATTGTGCAATAACTAATGCTTTTGCCTCTTTAGATTCTGCTATGCCCTTGAGTCTTCTTATCGGTGCGATTTCGTTTAGTTTTTGGAATATTCCCTCTGTGATGAACGGCACAAACGGATGTAATAGGCGCAGAATCTGGTCCAGCACAAAAGCTAAAACGTTTTGAGCAATCGGCTTTTTCTGCTCATCCTGCATTCTCGGTTTAACCCACTCCAGATACCAGTCACAAAAATCGTTCCAAAAAAATCTGTACAAGCTTGATAACGGCTCGCTGTATTTGAAATTATCCAGAGACTCTGTAACCTCGGAAATAGTTTTAGCCAGACGGGAAAGAATCCACCTGTCGGTAATATCCATTTTGTCAGGGTCGAATTTGGCAGGGTCGAGCCCCTCAAGATTCATCAAGGCAAAACGCGAGGCGTTCCAGAGCTTGTTACAAAAGTTTCGGCCGATGTCAAACTTCGGAGACGTATTTACCCGGCGACCATCGGGCAGCGTCATTGACTCCACCGGCATCCGAATATCCTGAGTATCGGTGGTCATGCTGGCCAATGTAAAACGCATTGCGTCAGCCCCATGGCTGTCGATAGCTACCAGCGGGTCAATGCCGTTGCCCAGACTCTTGGACATCTTGCGTCCCTGACCATCCTGTATCATCGCGTGAATATAAACGTCACTGAATGGAATATCGCCGACACAATACTGTCCCATCATCAACATACGCGAAACCCATAAGGTTATAATTTCGCGTGCGGTACAAAGCACATCGCCCGGATAGAACGTTTTCAGCTCCGGCGTATCATCCGGCCAACCCATCGTGCTGAAAGGCCAAAGCGCCGAAGAAAACCATGTATCGAGGACGTCTTCGTCTTGTGTCCAGCCGATGGCTTCGAGCTGCTTCTCGATATCCTCATTACCAGGTGCGACACAAATGTATGTTATTGCACCTTCCTCCGAATCCATTGTAACCGAATGCACTTTTTCGGAAAGCTTTGAAAGCTCACCGTCCAATTGGCCCTCCTCAGCAGGTTTCGACCATATCGGGATACGGTGTCCCCACCAGAGCTGCCGGCTGATAGGCCAGTCGCGGAGGTTCTCCAGCCAAGCCTGATAGGTTTTGGCGTAGCGTTCGGGGATAAATCGCAGGCGGCCGTCAAGTAATGGTTTTAAGGCCAGGCCTGCTAAAGAATTTACTGGCACATCGGTCCCCTCAATAAGGCCCTGGCCGAATTTTTCTTCCAAGTGCTCAATTGGCTTTTTGACCGCGATATACCACTGGTCAGACAAATACGGCTCGATAGGTACGTGGCTGCGATAGCTGTGTCCGACTTCATGGGCGTATTCGCGAACGTCTTCGAGAAGATTTTCCGTTCGGAACCATTCGACAATCGCTTCACGTGCCTCGAAACGGTCCATCCCGAGCAAAGATTGCGCTTCCGGCTCATTGGCATCTTCCCAGCCGAATTTATCGCTAATCGAGCCGTCCGGCGCCATCACATTGATAATATCAAGTTCGTGTCTCTGGCCAATCTCCCAGTCATCCGGGTCGTGGGCCGGTGTAACTTTCAAAAAGCCGGTAGAAAATCGCGCCTTTTCATCATCACTTTCAGCATCGGGCAGAACAACGTGCTCATCGGCGATGATAGGGATAATCCGGCCTACAATTGGAAGGCGAACTTCTTTACCGACCAGATATTCGGCACGCTTGTCCGCCGGGTTCATCGCAACAGCGGTATCGCCAAGCATTGTCTCCGGCCGGGTCGTGGCGACGGTAACATATTCAATCCGTTCGCCCGCTGCATCAACCGGTTCAACAAGTGGATACTTCAAATACCAGAAATGTCCCTGCACCAGCTCGTGCTCGACCTCATCGTCGGCCAATACTGTCTGCGTAGCCGGGTCCCAGTTGACCAGCCGTTTCCCTCGATAGATTAGCCCGTCTTTGAAGAGTTTGAAGAACGCAGCCCGAACAGCTTTGGCACATACTTCGTCCATTGTAAAGCGCGTTCGCTGCCAGTCACAGGAGCAGCCCATCGCTTTCAACTGGCTGATAATGCGGGCTTCATATTCGTCTTTCCAGGCCTGTACACGCCCGACAAATTCCTGGCGCTCGAAGTCGGTACGCCGTTTTCCTTCTTCCGACAAGATTTGCTTCTCAACGACCGTTTGCGTAGCGATACCGGCGTGGTCAGTACCCGGCATCCAGAGCGTAGCGTAATTTTGCATCCGTCGGAATCGAATCAGGATGTCCTGCAATGTATTATTTAATGCGTGGCCAAGATGCAGCGGTGCCGTAACATTAGGCGGCGGGATTACAATCGTATAGGTCTTTTCGTCTTTGCCATCACCCGGCGGTTCAGCGTGAAAGTATGGATGAGAAGACCATATTTCATTTGCCTGCCGCTCTATCTTTTTAGATTCATAAACTTTCGAGAGTTGTTCACCCATAACTTATCCGGTTTCGACAATCGCCTATAAAAAATTCCGGCGCAACACCGCCACCGGAATATTATCTTAATGAAAGCAAGCAACAATGTAAAGCGAACAATTAAGCACAAATCAGGCATTTCCGCCTGCTTTTACTATAGGTGATTTTGTGCTTTTATCGGAGTCTAATCGAGGTTCATTGTCATCAGGAACTCTGCGTTGGTTCGGGTCTTTGTAAGTCTGCCCTTGAGCAGCTCGATTGCTTCGACAGGGTTCAATTCACTCAGGACCCTTCGCAGCCGATACACGAGCTGTAGCTCTTTCGGGTCGAGCAGCAACTCTTCCCGCCTGGTTCCACTTCGGCTGATGTCTATGGCAGGCCAGGTCCTTCTTTCAACCAGACGCCTGTCAAGGTGCAATTCCATATTTCCGGTCGCTTTGAACTCTTCGAAGATTACCTCGTCCATTTTTGAGCCGGTGTCGATTAATGCAGTTGCGAAAATAGTCAGGGAACCACCTTCTTCGATATTTCTTGCTGCGCCGAAAAATCTCTTGGGCATCTGCATTGCGCCGGCATCGACACCGCCGGACAAAATTCTGCCCGAGTGCGGCATCTCGGTATTATAGGCACGGGCAAGACGGGTAATCGAATCCAGCAGGATTACTACATCTACGCCGTACTCGACGAGCCGCTTTGCCTTTTCTATCACGACCTCGGCCACCTGACAGTGGCGTGCGGCCGGCTCGTCGAAAGTGGAACTTATAACCTCAACATCATCAGCGGTTTTCCGCTCCATCTCCGTAACTTCCTCGGGCCGTTCGTCAATCAAAAGTACTATCAGTTTTGCGTCGGGATGATTTGTACTGATGGAATTTGCAATTTTTTGCAGCAGAATTGTCTTGCCGGTTCGCGGTGCAGCAACTATCAGGCCACGCTGACCTTTGCCCACCGGTGTTACCAAATCAATTATTCGCATATTTAATTCTTCCGGCGTAGTCTCAAGTATAAAACGCTCCTCCGGATGCAGTGGCGTCAAATCGCTGAATACCACCTTTTCCGCAAGGTTGTCGGGGTTTTCAAAGTTAATCGCTTCAACCCGCAGAAGAGCAAAATACTTTTCCGAATCCTTTGGGGGCCTGATTTGACCTGATACAATGTTCCCAGTCCGCAGGCCAAAACGCCTGATTTGAGATGGTGAAACATAGATGTCGTCCGATGATGACAAATAGTTGTAATCGGTATTCCGCAGAAATCCGTAACCATCCGGCAGCACTTCCAATACACCTTCACCGTACATCAGCCCGTTCTGGCGAATACGCTCTTTGAGAATTCTGAAAACCAAATCCTGCTTCTTTAACGCGCTGTATTCTATAATATTTTCATTTTTGGCAATATCGTGCAGCTCTGCAACGGTCATTTTCTGCAAATCCGTCAAATACAAGTCGCCTTTCTTAATCCGCTCGTACTTAGCATGGGTGGATTCTTCCTCAGCTTGTTTGGCTTTGAGGGCTTCTTCCTCGGTCTGGACAGTCCCGATTTTCTCGGGAGCCTCTTGGGCCGAAGTTGTAGCCAAGTTATCCTCTGCCTGTTCTGCTTCGGCTTCGGGCTTCGCCGAGACTCCCGACACGGTCGGGGCTGTGTCCCGACCTTGTCGGGATTCCTGTTCGGCGGTCCCGATTTTCTCGGTATTCTCCGCAACGGTCTTTTTCTTTGCGCTCTTGCGTTTTTTGGTTGTGCTCTTTACAGCTTTAGCCATCATTACTCCTTTTCCACTTGTAAAATACTTTAGTCGTCCCCGCAAAGCTCACGCCCGCAAAAGCGGGATGCAGGGATACGATTCCACAGAATTATTCATCCTTCGTAGTAGTTTTACTACAGAGAACGGACTTTTCCGCCTGCACTCGCGTTACCCTCGCTCTTGCTTTCGCAAGAAAGCTCGGGGGTACGAGCGTAGGAATTCAATAAGATTTGAACTTTGAACAGTTGAAATAAAACCTATATATCAAAAACGGGTAAAACTAATACGAGCGTTCTACAATAAACCCCACTTACCCATTATACACAATGTAAGAGAAAATTTTAGCAACCTGCTGGGCTAATGCCGAGAAGTCAGAATTGTTTTCTATCGTATTATCGACGACGTTAGCCTTCTTGTCCAGAGAAATCTGAAAATTTTCTCTAATTTTAACCTGATTTTTATCAAAACCCATTTTTTTTGCTCTATCCAGCCTTAATTTTTGCTCGCAATCGACAAAAATAAGCTTATCGCATCGCTTGTCCCAGCCAACTTCCACCAATAACGGCATATCCAGCACTATCGCCTTGACTTGATTTTGGCGATTGTATTGCTCTATAAGCTCCTCAGCTCGTTGCAGGACAAGAGGATGGAGAACAGAAGACAGAAGACAGAGGGCAGACTCTGACTTCTGATTTCCGGCATCGGTAAAAACAAGCTCAGCTAATTTCTCACGGTCAATTTTTCCTGTGGAATCTAAAATCGCTCGGCCAAAAAGGCCGACTACTTTTTCTTTAACAGTTGGCTCATCGAGTAACTCGTGGGCAATTTCGTCGGCGTCAATAACCTTGCAGCCTAATTTGGCAAACTCAGCCGCAACGGTGCTTTTGCCTGAGCCGATACCGCCTAAAATGCCTATTACTGGTTTTTCCCCAATATTGCCCACAATTAAGCAGTTTAACCATTTACTACGAAGCAGTCAAGTAATTGTTCCCGCCAACGGCGAATTTTGATACCCAGCGTTGCTGGGTTCGATGTTTGAAACCTGCCCTGAGCTTGTGCCCAAGGTGCGTAGTCGAATGGGTTGGATATTCTAAATTCAAAGTCCCCGGACCAACCGTTACTGGTTTTTGTTTTCAAGCTAACTCTTGCCACAAAGGAAAGGAGAATATGGGGCTTGCCAATTTGATGTGCACTCATACACCTGCGCCCGCGTAACCTGTGCAGGGAACCACAGGTGCAGGCAAAGCGCAACAGCAAGTACCCTTCACGAGATGTGAAGCTCATCCGATACTTTTTACATCATCCGGCCCTTCGGCTGCGCACCTTGGGCACAAGCTCAGGGCAGGCTTTTTTCGCACAAACGGACCCCGCTACGACCTCGGCCTTCCCTACCTGCCAACAGGCAGGGCCGGGACGAGTTGCAGGTTGCTCAGCAGATAGTTTTTCACTACTACGTCCCAGTTCATATTTTTCGCAAGCTCGTAGCCGGTTTGAATCATACTTTGAATCTCGGCCTCGTTTTTGGGTAAACGTGAGCATATTTGCATTGCAACCTTTTCGCTCTCCCTCGCTTCTATCCGGTCGCGCTCCGATCGGCCAATCTGCAGCATGTCTTCAATATCAACATAGCCATTATCGGCTGCCAGCTTTGTATAGTCTGCAACGATAACATTCTTGACATCTCCTGCTCCGGTTGTGTCCCGCAGGAAACCCGAACACCCACAGACACTGCTAAAGACACATATTCCCCCGAAAGTCAGCGGTTCAAGCTGAGCTATACCAAACGGCTCATAAATGCTCTGTCCAAATTCGACATCGCTGCCTTTGCGGATGTCCATAAATTCCATATCTTCCGGCATTCTTTTGCCGCATCTTTTGGGCGCAAAGCCGAACTGATTGATGAAAATGATTTTTATATTCCTGCTTCTGGCGTTGAATTCCTGTACAGCCGTATAGTAATTTGCCTCACCCCCGGACAAATCCGGCCAACCCTCACGGTGGGCCACAGGCCAATTATACGCCGATTCCATATTATAGATATCACTGCTGCTGCGCCGTGATACTTCGGTCGAAAGGACAAGCAGCACCGCAGTTTTATCCTGTGTCCTGAACTCTTTTTCCATTTGTTCGAGCACGCGCAAATCACGCCACATTCCCTTGCTTTGCACCAATCTTGTAACATGTGTAAAGACGAAATCCGGCTTATAGCCCAACAGGTTCTCGCAATACCGCTGTAGTTTTTCTTTTGATGCAAGCTTGTCCCCCACACTGATTTGATATGCCGGGATACCGTTATAAACTATATCTATCTTGGCGTTTTCGAACTCCGGCGAGAGGAACCGCAATTCGTCCACCACATAATCGCCCACCGCGCATATATGGTCGCAGTAAATCGAGGCTTTCACAAGAGCGTGTTTGAAATAGGTACTTTGGTCGCCGAACACTTCATTGACGAAAAGACCGTCATTGCGGGCCTGCTTCATAACATTATAGAACATCGTATCATGCCCGTGATGTTTCTCTACGATTCGCCGCATCGTGGCTACTTCGTGAGCATAAAAAACTGTCCTGAAATTACAACAAGGCTCAAGAATAGCGGCTAACGCCGTGGGCATTCCCATAAACTCGTGCGAAATAACAACCGTCGAATCTGTAGCTGCGCCGATTGCTTTGAGCACGGCTATTGCCACCGGTGCCAATCTGACATATTGTTCGTACTCCCACAGGTTTTCGTATAAATCGCTGCGGATGCCGAATTCCCTGAACAGGCGTCCTTTGAATTCGTTAATAACACCCTTATCCATATGTTTTACATCGACCAGCACCACCTCAGGTGAGCTTTTTATGCCAGTCTGCTTGTCAACAAATGTTCGTCTGCCGTAGATAATACCTGCATTGTAGCATTTTTCGATCTTACGAAAGGCCGGAGCATATCCCGTATTTACAAATCCATCAATAGATGAATAAAACACTTCGCCATCTTCGCCGAGCCGCTCTGACACAGAGCCTTCAGTGGTGAACAATGGGCCGACAAGAATTGACCTGTCAATTGATTCAAGGTAAGATTTGCAGGTGAAAAACCCATGCAGAACGGCGCCTATACCACCAACTTTCCCCACTGTCTCGTGAGTAACATGTACCGCCGTTGTCTCATTGGCCATAATAAGTTTCCCTCCAAGTTTTTATGGGGCTCACTAAGGTTGTTGTTACTGCTTCCGCATAAAATATAGGAAACAATTTCATCACAACCAAACTGGAGGGATTCTATGGCTTGGTATTTTTTTGCAGACCGAAAAAATCAGGTCAGATTAGCAAATTGAAGGTGTTTTTTGGGACCACTTTAGCCGGCCTCGGAAATTTTCTCCAAAAGTCAGCTCATTTCATCGCGCAGTGTTCTTATCGAACCCGAAAGTACATGCTGGGGAATATCAGCTAATTCCGGCTCAGGCATTTCACTAAGTGCTATTTTGTCGAGAATCTTCACCGCCTGGACACTATGAGGAGCTATCAGGCCCGCAACTCTTTGGGCTTCGTATAATTCACTGTCAGCCATTAGTCTCAGATACGTAATTATGTATTTCGTCAGCTCTCTCTCGCTCATCTCCAATACCGGCCCAGCCGTCCCAATTGGCCCAACCGTCTCAGTCGCCCCTTCCGGAACCTCTCTTTCATGCAATATGTCTTGTGTAAGCTTGTGTGTCTCGGCCATCAGTTGTTTTTCTCTTTCCTCGTCGGTTACATCTATCGGTGCAAGCTTCAACTCTTCGCCGGAGTCTGAACTGGGAACGTATAGTTTGTTATGGCACGCCGGGCATTTGCCCCATTTGCCACCGGCACTTTCAGCAGCTTCTATCTTTTTGCCACAATACTCACAGTGAAGTATTATTGCCATTTTAGCACCTCTTATTCTCGATTCTCGATTCCCGATTCTTGATTCTTGATTCTCGTCGCCTGAACTCACGTTACCGCAGGTGCGAGCGAGTATCGAGTATCCAGTATCGAGACTTATTTCTCCAACTTATATTCTGCAACCACCTCGGTAGTTATTCCGCCGCGAGGTGTAAATCGAGAGGTAACCTTCATCCAGCGTGGTTTGCATACACCGCTCAAATCATCTAATATATCATTTGTCAGGGCCTCATAAAAAATCCCTTTATTGCGGTAGCTCTGCATATAAAGCTTAAGACTCTTTAATTCGATACACGACTTGTCGGGACAATATTCGATAACAATCTCACCAAAATCCGGCTGGCCTGTTCGAGGGCAGACGCTCGTAAACTCAGGGCATCTGACGGTTATACAATAATCTCGCTCTGGACGCGGGTTATCGAACAATTCTATTTCTACCCGTTTGTTCATTACCAGGTCCCTCTTCTTACAAATTCTTCTCTCAATAATATAATCTAAACATCTGCTTAAGACAAGCAATAATCAACACCGGAAAATAAAAAAGCTGCCTGCCAAAGTATTCACAAAAATCGGTTTTTATTGTTTTTTGACAGTCCTCCGCCAAACCGGTAAAATGACAGCAAAGCTGTCATTCTGAGCGGAACGCAGTGGAGCGAAGAATCTCTTTGCTGCTCAGGAGATGAGATTCTTCGGCTGCGCCTCAGAACGACACGTAAGTGTCGTTTTTGAACTCACCTGTACCCGCGTTTTCTGTGCGGGCAGCACAGGTGCGGGCAACCTTTACTGTGAAACTGTTCAGCAGGAGAAAAGAAGTTTATTGAGGTGCCGATGGCACTTTGAATGCCCGCCAACGGCGGGTTTTGTTCAGAACCCAGCGTTGCTGGGTCGAGGCTACAATTATGAAGAGACGACAATTTTTAGCTACTTTGGGTGCAGCCGCAGTCCGCCTGGGCGGATTGACTCTGCCGTCCTGTGCTTTCGCTGCTAATCCCGCAGCAAAAAGCAAAAGGCCCAATTTTGTCTTTATTTTTGCCGACGACTTAGGCTGGGGAGACCTTGGCTGTTACGGTAATCGCCAGATAAAAACTCCCAATCTGGATGAGCTCGCGAAGAAAGGGACATTGTTTACACAATTCTATGTCAACGGCTCGGTCTGCTCACCCTCGCGAACCTCGATTATGACCAGCCATTTCCCGGCACGCCACAGTGTTCACGGCCATTTTGCAAGCCATAAGCAAAACAGGGCACGCGGGATGCCCAACTGGCTCGACCCCAAGACCCATACCGTGACAGGGCTGCTCAAGAATGCCGGCTATACAACCGGTCATTTCGGAAAGTGGCACCTCGGCTCCGGTGACGGCTCGCCGACGCCCGGCGATTACGGTATTGATGAGCATTGTACGAGGTCTTCTTCCGGTCCGCAGCTCGAAGGTACGTCTGACCCGTATTTCCGTGCCAAGTCCACCGGCCAGATCGTTGACAAAACCATTGAGTTTATCGAAAAGAACCGCGATAAGCTCTTCTATGTAAATGTATGGACGCTTGTCCCGCACGCTACGCTCCATCCCACCGACGAACAGATGAAACCTTACCAGCGATATGCGCCCAGAGCTGTCCCATACAGGGGCGTAAAGCAGATTTACTATGCTTCTATCTCTGAGCTGGATAACCAGATCGGCCGACTGATCAGGAAAATCGACGAGCTGGGTTTAACTGACAATACACTGATTGCCTTTTCCAGTGACAATGGCCCCGAAGACCTGGACATTCGCAACGCCGTCCATAGTGGCATTGGCAGTACGGGGCCGTTTCGAGGACGAAAGCGAAGTATATACGAAGGCGGCATCCGTATGCCCTTTATCGTTCGCTGGCCCGGCCATACGCCGGCTGGTAGGGTTGATGAGGCAACTATTATCGCCGGTGTTGATTGGCTCCCTACTGTTTGTAGTTTAGCAGGCGCTAAACTCCCCGACAACTTGAACTCTGACGGTCAGAATATGTCACGGGCAATTCTCGGCAAATCACAACGGCGAACCAAACCGTTAATGTGGGAATGGCGTTTCAGGGTCGCTGGCGATATGGTCCACAAATGTCCGATGTTAGCCATTCGTGATGGAAAGTGGAAACTGCTGATGAATCCCGACCGCAGCCGAGTCGAATTATATGATATTCCGAAAGACCCGACAGAGCTGGATAACGTTGCCGAGAAGCACCCAGAAGTAGTGAAAAAGCTTTCACAACAACTTCTAAAGTGGCAGGCAACCCTACCTCCAGGACCTGTCGATGAGGTGGCCGGCTCAAACGCTTACCCCTGGCCAAAAAACAAATGAAACAAAAAATTTACAGAAGAGGCAGGTTTTACCGGCAAGACCACCCCCAAACAACCGTTCGGTTGCCAGAAAAAGGTTTGAGGGTGCCACCCTGTATTCCATTAGTAACGCAAAGCTCAATAAAACACCCAGCAACGCTGGGTTTAGATCGGTACCCGCCATTAGCGGGTCTGTCGCGATTGGTTTCGTATTTTGTTCTGGCACAGGTCTTGTTGCTTACGGGCACAGCCCCAGCAACGCTGGGTTCTGATTCATACCCGCCGTTGGCGGGCTCTCGGCTGAAGCCGTTCTTGAAAAAGACAAACCTCTTTGAGGCCGGTAAAGCCGGATATGCCACGTATCGCATTCCGGGAATTGTCGTAACAACCAGGGGTACGCTCTTAGCCTATTGCGAGGCACGCAAGAGCCTCCAGGGCGACTGGGGCACGATTGATATTATGATGCGGCGAAGTACGGACGGCGGCAAAACCTGGGAAAAACAACGCAAAATCGTCAACATCGAAGGCGAGGTCACACAAAACCCCGTTGCCCTCAAGCAGAACCTGGCCAAAGAGGGAGAAATAACCATCAATAACCCCGTAGCAATTGTGGACCACAAAACCAATGCTATACACTTTCTGTATTGTGTCGAGTATGCTCGCTGTTACTATATGCGCAGTGACGACGACGGCAGGACTTTCACAAAACCTCTCGATATTACCGAGACCTTTGAAAAGTTCCGCAGCCCCGCCAACGGCGGGTATGAATCAGAACCCAGCGTTGCTGGGTATGATTGGAAAGTCTTAGCAACCGGGCCGGGCCACGGCATCCAGTTGAAAAACGGCCGACTACTGGTGCCGGTCTGGCTGTCCACCGGAACAGGCGGACATGCACATCGGCCTTCCTGTGTCTCCGTTATCTATAGTGACAACCACGGCAGGACCTGGCAGAGCGGCCATATCGTCGTTGCTAATCCCAATCCGGTCAATCCCAGCGAAACTGTTTCTGTCCAGCTCAACGACGGACGTGTTATGTTCAACATCCGCCACGAGTCGAAGCCGCGCCTGCGTGGTATCTCCATAAGCTCCGATGGGGCCACCAACTGGAGCAAAATAGTATTCCACGAGCAACTGCCTGAGCCGGTTTGTATGGCCAGCATCATCCGGTTTACCGAACGACCTGCGCATCAGAAGAACCGCATTCTATTCGCCAATCCGCATAACCCAGACAACCGCCAGCGTAAGAACGTTACGGTCAAACTTAGTTATGATGAAGGCAAAACCTGGCCCATCGCCAAATCGCTGGAGCCCGGTATCAGTGGATACTCAGACCTGGCTGTCGGACCCGATGGATTCGCCTATTGCTTCTACGAACGGGCCAGCGTGGACACCAGCCATTATCGACCCCGCTACCTGACCGTCGCTCGCTTCAACCTCGAATGGCTGACCGACGGTAAGGACCACTTTAAATAATACTAATTGTTACGATATATTTTGAGGGAGGATAACCGGTGGCTGACAAAAAAGCGGTAATTTTACTGAGCGGCGGCCTTGATTCAGCTACAACCTTGGCCATAGCCCGCAGTCAAGGTTTCGAGTGCTGCGCCTTGACCTTTCGGTATGGCCAGCGGCATAAAAGGGAAATCGAAGCCGCAAAGAAAATAGCAAACTCTCTCGGAGCAGTTGAGCATCGCATACCGTTAAATCATCGATATTGACTTAGCTCAATTTGGCGGCTCAGCCCTGACCGATTCAACCATTGAAGTGCCCAAGGACAGGACTGATTTAGACAACCACAACCAAATTCCTCCAACCTACGTGCCTGCCCGAAATACGATATTTTTAAGTTACGCACTCGCCTGGGCCGAAGTGCTGTGCGTCTTTGACATCTTCATCGGCGTCAACGCAACCGACTACAGCGGCTATCCCGACTGCCGCGGTGAGTTTATAACCGCCTTTGAGAAGACCGCCAACCTCGCCACAGCAGCCGCCGTCCAGCGTAAAGGCAGATACCATATTCATACCCCGATTATAAATATGACAAAGGCCGAAATCATTCTCACCGGCACAGAGCTTGGCGTCGATTACTCCCTCACGCACAGTTGCTACGACCCGGACCAACAAGGCAGAAGCTGCGGCAGATGCGACTCCTGCAAACTAAGATTAAAGGGCTTCGCCGAAGCAGGTCTTAAAGACCCCATCGAATATCGAATAACGAATAATGAATAACGAAACACAAAACAATATCAAAGTGACTAAAGTTTAGAGTGCCTAAAGTGAACTAAAGTTTGAAATCCATTTTAGGCATTTTAGCTCACTTTAGGCACTTTCCTGATAACCAATTAACCAGGCTATTCAGGTCAACAATGATAATAAACGAGATATTTTATTCTTTGCAGGGCGAAGGATTTTTAGCTGGTGTCCCCAGTGTATTCGTGCGTCTAGCCGGTTGTCCTCTGCGCTGCCGATGGTGCGATACGAAATACGCCTGGGACCAAACATCGGGACAGGATTATACCATCGCCAAAATTGTGGATACTGTTCTCCGTAAGTCCACAGGACGCCTTACGGCGGAGTCCCCAAGACAACAAAACCAAAGTAAATTCGTGGTAGTAACCGGCGGTGAGCCGATGATAAATTCAGACCTGCCGCAGTTAGTGCAGGAGCTAAAAGCCGCTGACAAACACATAACAATTGAAACCGCAGGTATCGCATATATCCCGGATTTGCCCTGTGATTTGATGAGTATTAGCCCAAAATTGAGCAACTCCAATCCTAAAGACCCCGCGCTTGCCACAATCCACAAGGATTCAAGGCTGGACCTTGCCGTCCTGGGCGAGCTGATTGATAGTTATGATTATCAACTAAAATTCGTCGTGGACTCAGAGAACGACTTACCCGAAATCCAGGAGACCTTAGAGAAAATAGGGAATGTCGATTCCGAAAATATAATGTTAATGCCACAGGCAGCCACAAGAGATAGACTTTTAACCAAATCGCGGATGGTCGCTGATATGTGCAAACGCACCGGCTTTGCATTTTGCCAGCGACTACAAGTTCTACTCTGGAATAACCAAAGAGGAACGTAATATCACGTATTCATTACATAAGCGGTCCCTTCAACAGCCGAATATCATCAATCCACACGGTGCCTTTGCCATCTATAACCAGATTGAGTTTTACATTGTCAGGATTCTGGCCCTTTTTCAATAAGAAAGGAATTTCCTCTGTTGTCCAATCTGTGGTACCGGTCAGAGGGTTCATAAGGCCTTTTGAAAAATACTCTCCTCTGCCGGGAAAATGACACCACATTTCCAGGTAAACTTGATAGTATAGGAATTTGTAATAATAACGAAAATGGGTAATGTGGTTAAAAAGGTTCCGCTGAAGGCGGTTAATTTAATTTTGACCTTTGAAGAAATTGGCTTTGAATTGGGTTTGTTTTTTTGGGCCGGAAGGCGGTTCATTTTCATAATCCTCTATAACATATAAGTTTACGCTCATTTTTGGCATTTTGGAGATTGGGTTTGTTTATTCGGACTAAGAAATCATCTTTTTTTCTGTAATCCTCTATAATATATAAGTTTACGTTCATTTTTGCTTTT
>JADFJC010000094.1 GCA_022566315.1 Planctomycetota bacterium | reverse complement strand
CACCCTACCATCGCTATGTTGCCGGCTGCACCATCGTATGGAATCTTGGAGCCGTTGATCTTCACGTACATCTGCCCGGTGTTCCCCGCAGTGCCGTGGAAGTACAGCGACAATGTCTGAACGCCGGCTGCAGTCCAATCCTGCGGAACAGCAAAAGTGCGTTCGCCTTCTGAATATGCTGCGCCGCCGGTGTTGCTGTAAAAGAACGGCATTGACTGATCGCCGCCGTGAACGATAACAGTCTCGACGAAATGCTCTCCCGCAAGGAAATCCGGGTTAGGATCGCCTACAGTGGAGCCGTTTGTCGGGACGCCGTATCCGTCTATCCACGTAGCCCATATCTCGTCGGGCGGATAGTCGTTATAATCTTCAAAACCGTCCACAACAACGAACTCGTGTGTCGTAAAGTTCCAGATTTCGCCTTGCCAGGTTGTGGTGGTCTCGGCCTCATTGACCTCATTAATCTTCCAGTAGTAAGTCGTGTCTAAATCAAGGGACAAGGGACCATAGCTGGCCTCAGTCACGGTGGTAACAGGGGCATTACCGTCTATCACAGCTTGCTCGTCGGTGCTCAAGTACACATCGTGCGTGTCTGCCTCTCTTCCAGCTCTGAAGCCGAGGGTTACATCCACAGTGACATCTGTTGTGCCCGAATCCGGGCTGGGCTCTCTTGCAAAAACGGGTATATGTAAGAATCGCACCTCACTGAGACCATATTGGGGCATGAAACCTCCCCAGTTGCTGTTAGCTGTGAGCCTGACGTGCTTTGCTGTTACGCCGCCAAAATCAACAGTGGTATTGTGTGCATAGTCGGGCGTTCCAGGCGCCCGGGCAAACTCATGAGTAGTACCTAATGTCGTATAGTCGGTGCCGTTGGTCGAATACTCGATCGTAACATCTTTGAGCCCAAAACCGAGAACAGACTCCAACATTCCATTAGAGTTCCATACCCGCATCTCATGCAGTTTGTAAACCTTGTCGAGCTCATATTCGATCCAGGCCCCGTTCGGTTCATCGCCGCTAAGCCACATATCCGTCGTTTCCATCGAGTGCAGGTCATTAGCATCCAGTCCCGAGCCGTTGATGGTATTTTCAGGGCCCATACCTTCCTGGCCGGTGCTGGAAGCTGTGGTCGTTATGTTCTCGATGGCATAAGCAACTGGCTCAGTCGTAAACTGCCAGACTTCGCCTTTGAACTCTATTTGGCTGGTGGGTGGAGCATTGACTTCATCGACGCGCCAGTAGTAAGTCGTGTCAAAATCAAGTCGTTGGGCAGGAGCATAGCTGTTGGCATCCTGGGCGACGCCGCCAACGGCGTCATTGACGTCGTCGAAGCTCTGGCCCAAATAGACTTTGTGCCCGTTCACCGATGCTGCAAATTCTCCCGGCGTCCAGCCAAGGACCACATCCCGCGGCACATCTGTTGCCTCATTAGCAGGATTTGGGTTCCTCGCGGCTCCCGGGGGTATAGCAAGAATAATGTCCACGAACATGATCTTGCAGTTGTCCGAGCCCGGCGCCGGCTTGATGGTCAAGCGACCGTCGCTTACCACTACCGTTAATTCGAACTCGTCAAAGTCAAAACCGGATCCAGCCTGTGGGTCAGGGTCGATCAGGATCGTGCCTTCCACATCAAAGTTATTGGTCTGGTCTGTGTTCGACGGGTCGCCGAAGACGATAAAGATGTTGTAAATGCCGTTGTCCAGAGCTATCTCCCATATCCTGTCTGCTGCCTTCTGCAAGTGATTCAGCGTGTCATAACGCTGGTCCGGCGCGTTGGAACTGTTTCGATCACGCGTCTCGTTAAACGCTACGTCCCACCCGTAGCTGAAGCCATTGCCGCGGTCGCCGAATACTTCGCTGGCATCAGGCAGATACCCTTCCGGGGTAACGCTGCCTGCTTGCTGAAAGTTAATATTCACCGACTGAGCGCTGGCAAGGCCTGCAGTCAAGCTCAGCACCAAAACAAAAGAAACCAGATAAAACAATTTCTTAGACATAATAGTCCTCTTTCAAAAAAGTTAATATAATTAGGTTTTGGCCACACACCAAAACATTCTTTGTTTCCAATCAACATCAAACATCGCGAATCGTAAATTTTTCGGATCTGCCCAGGATAAGTTGTTTACAACGTGTAATCACCGCCTTCCTTCAAAAGCCCAAGCCAAAGATGACCAACTGAACGGACAGAGGATCAACCTTATTTATACCAGATTAGCCACCTCTACTTCAAGGGAAAAATGGACTTTTAGAGATATTTCTTGTCCCCATTTTGAAAGGCCTGGGAGACGCCGTATAATACCCCCCTACCGGCAAGCGGGATATTGCAAATCAGCAAAAGAGGAACCCGGCTATTTTGGAAGTGCCGACTTTATTTCGGCTATCGTTACTCCGAGCGTTGCTTTGGCAATCGTATCAAGGTCGGCTTCCGAACCCTGCAGATGATAAGTACGGTGTATGTGGGATATAGTTCCACCCGGCTTCAAGGCCGCCGACGGGGATGATGTTTCAAGTTCATAAAACGGCCCGAGAGGTTTAGCACCGGGTTCAGAAGGACCATCATTGTACGAATTAACCACATCGCCCTTGTACGGCTCGGCCTGAAGTTCCCACATTGAGTTCACATAATCAACGGCGGTCTGGGGTTTGTTATACTGGACGATTGTCAGGACTTTATTGACGGCATCGTAACTGCCAACTATTGGCTTGGCGCGTTGGGGCGAAAGACCTATCTTACTGCGGTATTGTCCGTCACCACTAAAGAACAATACGCCATCCTTAACAACCAGCCGATTCGCAGGAACCTTGCCAAAGTAGGCATCGTTCACAGTCGGACCAAGCTCATCCTCCGTGCCCACGTTGAACGGGACGACAACCGTGGTTGCGGGTGACGGATTGAACATACCAAGGATCCAGATTGAGAGCAGTCCGGTTTCTTTTTCCCAGGCCTTTGTGCCTGTGTTGGTCATCGTGTTGTTTGATTCAAAAGCAACTATTTTAACTGCTTTAGCCGGCGTTATTCCCAACGCATCGAGCGCTTCGCTGCGCTCAAGAACTCGAATTTCACGGTCCACGCGAAGGTTGAAAATAGTGCCGGAGTAATTCTCCAACTGCATGTCCTTTTTCAGAAGCGCAAGGCTTTTAGATTTGGAAACGAGTTCAAACGGCTCTGTATCAATGGGTGCCGGGGTGAACCAGTGCTCGAGGTCGAACTGCACACCTTTCTTGAAGAATACCGAAAATTGTCCGCCTTCAGGCCCGATCCAGAAACGGTCTTCACCGCCATAAACATTGATGTGCTCGGCTATCTTGCCGGAGGCGATTAGTTCACGGTTAATCCAGCCGAAACTTAATCCGTCCATTCCCTCGGCGGTACTGGTCATTACGCGTCCCTGCAGCGTGGGCAAAACGGCTACCTGGCTGTTGCCGGATGTATCTGATAAAATGACCACGTCCGTATGTTTTTTAAGGAATGCAAGGTCGTCGCCAAATGTCTTTTTTGCCATCTCTGTCTTTTCCTCCACACAGCCCGCAAAGGTCGCAATAAATATCAGAACAATCAACAATTTTACATATCTCATTGTTTGCCTCCCTACTTATTCCGTTCTTATGATTTCTGCAAAAGTCTTGTTCTTATCATAAAACACCATGTAATACAGGTCAAGCTGCAAAATAACTGTTTTTTTCAAGGACAGTAATACCCGTGCAGAAGTTGTTGCAGAGTTCACTACGAGTCGTTATTATTAAGAACTAATTTGTCCGATATTTGTGATATAAGGTTCAGAATTAAGGGAGTTACGAAGTGAAAGTATTCCGGTCGCCGAATAATCCTATAATTAAACCAGAGGATGTTAAGCCCTCCATGTACGACTTTGAAGTTATCGGTGTTTTTAACGCCGGCGTTACTCGTTTTAAAGACGAAGTCGTCCTGCTTCTTCGTGTGGCTGAAAGACCTATCAATAAACATCCGGATATTGTACTAACCGCTATTTACGATGTTAGTAAAGGTCAGCTTATTATAAAAGAATTCTCGAAAGGCGACCCGGAAAACAATTTTTCAGACCCGAGGTTAATAATAACACCGAAGGGGACATATTTAACATCTATTTCACATCTAAGATTGGCACGCAGCAAAGATGGTATCAACTTTGAGATTGAAGATGCCCCTACGATTCGGCCGGCAAACGACTATGAAACCTTCGGCCTCGAAGACCCCAGAATCAGCCTTATTGATGGCACATATTATATCAATTATGTTGGGGTTGGCCATTTTGGAGTAACAACCTGTCTGGCATCCACGAAGGATTTTAACACCTTTGAGCGTCACGGTGTCATCTTCTCTCCCGACAACAAGGATGTAGTGCTTTTCCCCGAAAGAGTTGAAGGTAAGTATTATGCTCTGCACAGGCCCGTCTCTTCTTTATTTGGAAAACAGGAAATCTGGATTGCAGAATCACCGGACCTGTGCTGCTGGGGAAACCATCGTTATCTGATGGGGCCTCGTCCAAACTGCTGGGACGAGATAAAGATTGGCGCCAGTGCCGTACCTTTTAAAATTGTCCTGGGGGCTCCCTACGGAGAGCAGGGCTGGCTGGAGGTTTATCACGGAGTGGACCGAAATAATCGCTATTGTCTTGGGGCGCTATTGCTGGATAGTCAAGAGCCGTGGAAAGTTATCGCAAGAACAGAAAAACCAATTTTTGAACCGGAAGCTGACTACGAATGTAACGGCTTTTTTGGAAACGTGGTGTTTAGCTGCGGCCTGCTCTGCGAAGATGACAAGCTAAAGATTTATTACGGTGCGGCTGATACTGTTATTTGCTATGCGGAGCTATCTTTGGAAGAAACCATCAAGGGCCTGAACCTGTTTGGCTAATTGCCAAATGGTTATCAGGGTGTCAGGTAACCTGATACCCTGATATCCCGGCAACCTAATGACTCCACTCACTTCAACTCACCACTTTTGTCCCGATTTATCGGAATCACCATATTTGATAAACTCAACTGGGCTGATTACAGCCTGCATCCATATACCTAAATGCGGTTTTTTTCAAGCATTCGATATTTCAAGCCGCCTTTCTGCCGATAAATAAAAAGACTGTCCAAAACCATAAAATCGCGAAAAAGAGGACAAGACGATGATAACGAACAAGAATTTATTAGCTGTTGGAGCAGTCGTTGTATGCTGCATAACGGTGGTCTGGTTTTCCACGTCAATTCAGGGCGGGCTAAAAACTTACGAGCTTCGGCCACAAATTTCCTTACCTGAGTACAGAACCGATGCGGTCCGTGCTATAGATGCCTATGAGCGATTGATGGAACGCTATATGGACCTTACCGAAAGGAATTCAATGAGGATTGGTACGGGCCTCAAAGAAGTTATGAAAAAATTAGATTCTATTAATGATAAATTGACAGAGCTTTCGGCGGGAATTGCAAGGATAGAAAAGACATTCGGCATCGAACAACCCAAACCACCAGCGAAGAAAAAACTTTGGCCCAAAGCTCCTGACAAAAAAACCAACAACGAGTCTTTGCCACCCTGGTGAAATAGTTTGTTATCGTACAAAACAGGTAGCCACATGTGCCTGCGTCACCGACAGGTGCAGGCAAGAAAGGAGATACCAGATGCTCAAGATAAAAGACGTTATGACAAAAGACGTAATCAGCGTAAAAAAAGAGACACCAATATATGAAGCGATAGAGATTATGAGAAAAAAGGATATTACCGGTATGCCGGTCATCGAAGATGATATGACATTAGTTGGGGTAATTACAGAAAAAGATGTACTCAGGCTGTTTTACGCTGATGAAGACGAGAAAAGTAAAACAGTCGGTTTCTTTATGACACGACCGGCGGTTTCCTACAG
The DNA here is from genome assembly GCA_022566315.1 of Planctomycetota bacterium. Lineage (GTDB taxonomy): Bacteria > Planctomycetota > Phycisphaerae > Sedimentisphaerales > Anaerobacaceae > NIOZ-UU13. Next base: position 9,924 of record JADFJC010000094.1, on the reverse strand, counting down.
GGAGAACGAAAGTTTACAAAGTGTTTGTGATTTTATGATGATTAACTACTTCAGAAGGGTGCCGATTGTATCGAAAAAAGGAAAGCTGGTTGGGATTATCAGCAGACCGGATATAATAGACTATATTCTCGAGCAAAGACGGCAGAGTGCTGAGGTGCGTTCAGAAACCAGCTTATTAATAAGCCCTGTTACATAACCGGCTGCAAGCAAAGGAATGCCGGAGAGAGGATTTTCCGTTTAAGTCCTGCAGGACGGAAATACAGATAAGCAAGAGCAGCAGAGTAGCAAACAATCTCAAAAATTCAAAAAATACAACCAGCAACCTCTCGTCATATCATTTGCCCTCAGAACCATCCACGTGGGCTAAAGGCCCTTTTACATTCTTGGGAAATCCGGCCTGAAGTACTACATGCAGCAATTCGCCGTCGCCGGGGTGAATGTTGAATTTAACGATCTGGTCCTTACCTTGATGCCTTAACGGCAACGCCATCCATTTACCTGTACTTTTGTTAATCTTTTCTACCACAGATACCCCGGTCATAAACTTGAGAACTGCTTGCTGTCCACGCCTGTATTCGCGATTCACCACCAGGATAAAGTCGTGTTTTTCCCTGTCCTGGAAAATGCCAAGCACCAGATCCTTTGTTGGTGACTGTACCCAATGGTTTCGTGGCACCGGGCTGGTAGTCCTCGGAACCGGTGGTGTATGGAAGACATTGGCTGATTTCAGACGTACAAGTGTCGGCCCCAAGTGCTTCAGTTCGGTGTTGATCCTTCCGGCGTCGCGATTGTAGTTTCTCCAGGCCCACCACTGAATTCCCTTAACGCCGTATGCCAAAGAGCAGTAAACACTATGCCGAATCTTTGCTTGGTTGTCTTTGGGAATGTCACCCCACGATACACAGACTGCTTCAACCCAGCAGATCAGGGGAATGTTCGCAGATAGCGATGCCCGGCGAAACTTCTCGAGCATAGGAAAGAACATTTCCCGGCCTGCCCACCATTGATAGTGATCAAAGCTTAAGACCCTTGGATTGATGGTTTTAATGAATGTGTCGAGATCGTCGTGATGATCCAGGTTGATGTAGGCTGGTTTGCTTGGATCAAGTCTGTGAAAGCTCTGAACTCTCGGAACGAGGTCTTTGAATTCAATTCCCTTTCGACTTGGCTCGTCGATAACGAAATATCCCCAGACTCCTGGATTGCCAACATATTCAACTGCTTTCTCCGGCGGAGCTGCAAGCAAGGCTTTCAGGCCGTGCTCTTGGCAGGATTCAAACTGCTCTGGCACGGCGATGACTGTGTTGAAATGGTCCTTGAGGAAGAGATTCAGGTCTTTCTCCTCCTTCGGAATCCCCCAGTGAGAGATCATGAACTCATGGATTTCCCACCGGCCGGTGTTTGGTCCCATTGCTTGAGAGCGGCTGCATATCATCAGTATGCTAATGGCGCACAGAAGTGTTTGTATAATCTGACCTTTCCCATATGATTTCATAATGGTGCTCCTACACGATATATGCCTCATGATACCACAATACCCCGTTCAGATTCAATGGTTCTGCGCCCCCATCCGGCCAACTCTCTTGTCAAAATGGCAGAAAAACCTGACAATCTGCTGGCACAACAGCAGAGAAACTGAGAAGCCTGCACCGGGAGTAAACTCCAGGATGGAAGGCAGGACAATGAGAATAATAAAGGATTATCTCACGATGTAAATTTTTCTTTGACTTTTCTTCGGGTTTTGGCTATTTATATTTACCCCCTTCTTTCCTTCATCATTCGATATTTCTTATTCGATATTCCCTTGATGTCTGCTTTCTATCTCCTGTTCTGGAGTTTACCCCAAAAGTTTATCCCCGGGAGCTACTCACCTGACTCGCAACAGGGGAACTAAGCTTCCTTGCTTTCTTAGTTTACCCCCGATGTTAGCTCACCTGCTTTTCTGTCGGGGGTCGGGGGTGCAAACGTGAGGAATGCTTTCTTCTTCCCCGCTTGCCCCCGCAAGCCAACCCACACAATCTCACAAAACTTCCACAACTTAAAATTAACCAAAAACTTGCATTACCCCAACCGATTGTTTTATAATTATGGCAGATAAGCATACCAGTAAAACTCATTGCCTCTCTTTGAAAGAGAAGGGTAAACGTCATGTGTAAACGAAACGCTTTTACACTAATAGAGCTTTTGGTAGTGATTGCCATTATTGCATTACTGATGGCGATATTAATGCCAGCCCTTCGCCGGGCCAAGGAGCAGGTTAAGGAGGTAGTCTGCAAGAGCCATCTGCACCAATGGTCCATCTGTTTTATGATGTACACGTCCGACTATGACGGTAGGTTCATGCCGGGCATCGACGAAGATTGGGCAACGGGCCGATACTCGTGGATATATACGCTGATTCCCTATTACAACGAACCGGTTATTCGCCTTTGTCCAAAGGCCAAACGCACTATCGACGAGGGTGGCACAATGCCCTGGGTGGCTTGGGACGTTAGCAAAACAAATCCCAATGATTTTTCATATCTCAGGGACCCCATTTACAAGGTCGGCAGTTACGGGCTTAACTGGTGGGTCAATGACAGCGACCTGGTTTCGGGTGCACATGATGTGAAGAACAAATGGCGACGGACCGGCCAAAAGAATGCGAGTATGATTCCTGTCTTAATGGACTCCGGGTTCATGTTGGTCCGACCTGAGCCATCAGACCCACCCCCGGACCAGGACGGGGAATTTCTCTGGGCATTCGGGGGCGGCATGAGACGTGTCTGCACGAATCGGCACAACGGCGAGATAAACATACTCTTTATGGACTTCGCTACGCACAAGGTGGGTCTGAAGGAACTTTGGACATTAAATTGGCACCGCAGTTTTGATAATAGTAATCCCTGGACCAAAGCTGGCTTCGTACGGCCTTCTGATTGGCCCCAATGGATGAAACGCTTTAAGGACTACTGAAAAAATATAACCCGCATAAAGCGACCGCTAATCTCAAAAATTAAAAAATACTTTTGAACATTAGTATTATCGTTTTGAACAAATAAGCATACCAACCTGCAATCACACCAATAGCAGCAACGGTTGCTGCTATTGCCGCCCACTTGCAAGACGACCTTGCAGAAGTACAGGCATTTAACATCATTTTAGTCTGCAAAAAAGTATGGGCGTGCTCTAACATTTGCCTTACCCATTTAGGTCATCCCTGGCCTTCTTTTAAACTGATTTGATGTATCCCGTATTTTCTTAAAAAATCTTTTATTACTTGTTCATCCGGTCCAAGTGGCAACTTCTCAATTTCGCTTAGCTCTTTTTCTGCTTGTTCAATTTCTTTGTTCGTCATAACTCACCTCGCTTTCAAAAAAAGAAAAGCCCATCGGAGTCGCTAAACCGTCTTTGAGTCTTACTGCTTTGGCAAGACATTTTATCTTTTTTCGCTCTATATTCAACAGTTGTTTTTGGCAGGATTTTCCTGCTTATTAGATGTGCGTGTATTTGCCTAAAACTCGGGGCAGGGAGATATTGTCAAATATTGTGGATAAGATCTTTCTCGACTCATCGGAAGAGAGCTGTGGGTGAATTCTGTTGCGTTCTACCCAAGTCTTCCGGGGAAAACATGAGAAGCCGTTTCGCGGGCTGGTTCTACTTTTTCATCAGCCCAGCCTCCAAAGCCGGGATTCACCGATAATCTCGTAGTGATCTGCCCATGGCGATGGCCCTGGCCTTGCCTGACATCTGGCTTCGGCTGGGGGGGGTGATTAGGTAGAAAACGCATCGCCGAAGGCGACTCCACTTTATCAACATTTCCCCGTATTGAGCCGTTACTGTTCAAGCAGCAATATCCTTGATACCATCTACAAACTTAACACCTTTAGTAACCTCAGCTAATTGTATCCTACTGAATCAATACCGGCCATAAAAACAATATATAATAGTTTATAAAAGCTCATAGTCCTTTTGACTAATCAAAAGGACTAGATGATTTATCCCGCTCGTTCAACAGGCCCCCACAATTTTGGATTTTAACTTCTGCTTTTTAACTTTTTACTTTTAATTTCCCCTGTGCCTCTGTGCTTTTATTACTTTGCAATCCTGCACAATACGCCCCACATTTTACCCCGTTAGATAGTTAGATTTATCTAATCGTGGCTGTTCTCCGTTTTCCAACTTTAGCTCACTTTAGGCACTTTAGTTCACTAATCAACCAATTCTCTAATCCACTAATTCGCTATTGCTGTTTTCCGTCTATCGAAAAAACCTGATTTTAATGCCGTTTTCCGAACAATATCACAGAATCAGCCGTAGTAAAGTAGTGTGGAATAAAAATTAAAAAAATAATTAAAAAAACCTTGACGAGCTGTCGATACCGTAATATAATTAAGTATTAGGTGTAGGCTGAAGTATATAACAGCCCGCTGGAAAGGTACAGGTTAGGGTTTTGGAAGACATTTTGAGAATGTTGTGTTTTATTGTTTTGAACTGCTGACGGGCATTTTATAATGTCCGCCTTTGAAGGCCGCTGGCAGTTTTAAGCAGCGGTTTTTTTTATTGCTCTTTTTTAAGTTTATAGTTATAACCGGCGAGCCTTTACGGTTGACTATTTTGAATTGACTATTTATTATCCGGTTTCTTGAGCTTCCTTTGAAGTTTCAAATGACTATCGTCGATTCATTAGTAAATAGTAAATCGGTACAGGGCTCGTAGCTCAGTTGGTTAGAGCGCACGCCTGATAAGCGTGAGGTCGGTAGTTCGAGTCTACCCGGGCCCACTGCTTTCGTAGTTCGTGTTTTGTTTTTCGAGATACGAGCGACGAAATAGGCTCGGGGACGTAGCTCAACTGGGAGAGCGCCGGCTTTGCAAGCCGGAGGTTGTCGGTTCGAGCCCGATCGTCTCCATTGAAGCGTGACTCGTTGTTTGTGATTCGTTCATCGAGATACGAGCGACGAGATACGATATACGAATGTGTTCTTTGAAAAGTTAATATGCAGATGCGTGGGATTATAATTTTATAATTCCCAACAGGTTCTTTATTTCAAAATAAAGAGCTTGTTGAAATATGAGCGCTCATTTAGGCGATATGACAAACCTATTCAATCATAGATTGATATGGTCAAGTTACTAAGGGTGTATGGGGGATGTCTAGGCGTCGAGAGGCGATGAAGGACGTGGCAGGCTGCGATAAGCCCGGGGCAGGAGCCGAGCATCCGTTAATCCCGGGATCTCCGAATGGGGAAACCCGGCGTCACTGGGCAACCAGATGGCGTCATCCCTGGCTGAATGCATAGGCCAGTGGAAGCGAACGCAGGGAACTGAAACATCTAAGTACCTGTAGGAAAGGAAATCAACCGAGACTCCGTAAGTAGCGGCGAGCGAAAGCGGAACAGCCCAAACCCAGCACCTACTTTGCTCAGCAAACTTAAATCCTAATCTCTAAACACTAAACAATATCAAATTACCAAAATTCAAATGTTCTAAACAAAAAGTTTTGAGAATTTGAACATTAGGATTTTGAATTTGTTTAGGATTTATTCTTTTCTGGTCAAAGTAGGTGCTGGGGGTTGCGGGCGCCGGTAAACAGTTACAAAGGCATCGCAAGCAGAACGGTCTGGAAAGTCCGACCACAGAAGGTGATAGTCCTGTATGCCAAAGCGAGAGCCCTGTGTTACTGCCGGCGTTCCAGAGTAGCACGGAGCTCGTGGAACTCTGTGTGAATCCGGGGGGCCCACCCTCCAAGGCTAAGTACTACTCGACGACCGATAGTGAAAAGTAAGGTGACTGAACGATGAAAAGTACCCCTATTAGGGGAGTTAAAAGTACCTGAAACCATACACCTACAAGCTGTGGGAGCCCTATGACGCACTGTTCGCAGTGCGTAATGGGTGACCGCGTGCCTTTTGCATAATGAGCCGGCGAGTTACCGTTTGTGGCAAGGTTAAGCAGTTAAGCTGTGGAGCCGTAGCGAAAGCGAGTCTTAACAGGGCGTCTTAGTCGCAGGTGGTAGACGCGAAGCCAGGTGATCTACCCATGGCCAGGTTGAAGGGGATGTAAAAATCCCTGGAGGACCGAACCCACTAACGTTGAAAAGTTAGGGGATGAGCTGTGGGGAGGAGTAAAAGTCTAATCAAACCTGGAGATATCTCGTTCTCTCCGAAATAGCTTTAGGGCTAGCCTTGAGCCACTACTTTACGGGGGTAGAGCTACTGAATGGGGATGGGGGGCCACCAGCCTACTCACCCCAACCAAACTCCGAATACCGTAAAGACTATCTCAGGAGTCAGACTGTGGGGGATAACCTCCATGGTCAAGAGGGAAACAACCCAGACCGCCAGCTAAGGTCCCGAAGTTTTGCTAAGTTCTTAAGGAAGTTGAATTGCTGTGACAGCCAGGATGTTGGCTTAGAAGCAGCCACCATTTAAAAAGTGCGTAATAGCTTACTGGTCGAGCAGTTTGGCGCCGATAATGACCGGGAATAAGCAAGACACCGAAGCTGCGGCTCTTTGGAGCCTTCGGGCAACGAAGGGGGTAGGAGAGCGTTGCTGTCAGCATTGAAGCCGTACGGAAACGAGCGGTGGAGCGTCAGCAAGTGATTATGCCGGCATGAGTAACGATAAAACAGGTGAGAATCCTGTTCGCCGAAAGCCTAAGGTTTCCTGGGGAAGGTAAATCCGCCCAGGGTTAGTCGGCCCCTTAGTCGAGGCCGAAAGGCGTAGACGATGGACAGCAGGTTAATATTCCTGCACTATGTACCGAAGGTTATAACTGTGGGGGTGACGCAGTAGCAAAAGCTGGAAGCTGATTAGTCGTGGCTATCCTGCTGGAGGAGTCGTCGGTAGGCAAATCCGCCGGCACAAAGACTCTGAAGGACGGCGAGGGACGATTTAAGATTCCTGAGCAGCCGAAGTTACTGCCGAGAAAAACCTCAAACAGGACAACGGTGCGTATCCGTACTAAAACTGACACAGGTAGGCGAGGAGAATATCCTCAGGCGCTCGAGAGAACCGTCCTTAAGGAACTCGGCAAATTGACCCCGTAAGTTTGCGATAAGGGGTCCCTCCAGGCGCATTTAATTTCGATTGGATGCGTGCTGAGGGCGCAGTGAAGTGGCTCTGGCGACTGTTTATCAAAAACACAGTTCTCTGCTAACACTTAAAGTGGATGTATAGAGAATGACGCCTGCTCGGTGCCGGAAGGTTAACGAAGCAGGTCATCCCCTTCGGGGGAGAAGCTTGCGACCGAAGCCCCGGTAAACGGCGGCCGTAACTATGACGGTCCTAAGGTAGCGAAGTTCCTTGTCGGGTAAGTTCCGACGTGCATGAACGGCGTAACGACTGGAGCACTGTCTCAAGGACGGACTCGGTGAAATTGTAATTGTGGTGAAGATACCACATACCCGCGGCAAGACGGAAAGACCCCGTGAACCTTTACTGTAGCCTGGTATTGATGCCTGGCATATCTTGCGTAGGATAGGTGGGAGGCGTTGAAGTTCCGATTTCGGTCGGGATGGAGCCACCCTTGAAATACCACCCTTGCTATGTTAGTCACCTAACCATGACCCGTGAATCCGGGCATGGGACCGTGCCAGGTGGGCAGTTTGACTGGGGCGGTCTCCTCCTAAAGAGTAACGGAGGAGTTCAAAGGTACACTCAGCGTGGTTGGCAATCACGTTTAGAGCATAAGGGTATAAGTGTGCTTAACTGCGAGACTTATCAGTCGAGCAGATGCGAAAGCAGGACCTAGTGATCCGGTGGTTCCGTGTGGAAGGGCCATCGCTCAACAGATAAAAGGTACTCCGGGGATAACAGGCTTATCGCCTCCGAGCGTTCATAGCGGCGAGGCGGTTTGGCACCTCGATGTCGGCTCATCACATCCTGGGGCTGTAGGCGGTCCCAAGGGTTGGGCTGTTCGCCCATTAAAGTGGTACGCGAGCTGGGTTCAGACCGGCGCGAGCCAGGTCGGTCCCTATCTGCCGTGGGCGCAGGAATCTTGCAGGAGATGCTTCCTTAGTACGAGAGGATTAGGAAGCACTGACCGCTGGTGTACCGGTTGTCCCGCTAGGGGCACCGCCGGGTAGCTAAGTCGGGAAAGGATAACCGCTGAAAGCATCTAAGTGGGAAGCCCCCTCCAAGATTAGGATTCCATCGCACCTTCGGGTGTGTGAAGAGCCCTGATAGACTATCAGGTTGATAGGCCGGGTGTGTAAGCACAGAAATGTGTTAAGCTAACCGGTACTAACGCTCGAATACTTGACCATATCAATCCTTGATTGAATGGAAGAATCGTCGCTCGTCGCTGGTCGCTCGTGACTCGTGATGAGTAATGAATCGTGCTCATATTTGCATCTGCATGTTTTCGTGAAGCGTGATGCGTGAAGCGTATTGCGTGTGTTTGACAATTGAATAGCACCGGGCGGATGTCCCGGAATTAACGAGTTTCCTGGTGACTATACTGACGGGGAAACGCCTGATCCCATTCCGAACTCAGAAGCTAAGCCCGCTCAGGCCGATGGTAGTCCTTACGGGCGAGAGTAGGTTATTGCCAGGATTTATAAGCCCCGATAGTGAAAACTACCGGGGCTTTCCTTTTTATAATATGTGGTTCTATTGGATCTCAACAGTCATAAGTTCTATCCGCCTTGTAAACGGTTTTTTAGCCAAAAATGGACATTTAGCTAATTCAATATGGCTTCAGTAGACATCCCAAAAGCGTGTTGTATTCTGATTTCAATCATAAGGCAATAATTCTAACGATTTATTGGGCCAAGAAATTATGACTCTCGAGTTGGATATAGAATAAAAATATAATATATGATGGTGTATATCAATGGCAATTCCTAAGGTAGCATATTTTGACACAAACATAGTCAGAGATTTATCTGAACTACGGAATCAAATTACTGCGGAAAAAATTGTCTTTATTAAAAATTATATCGGGAACGGTAAATGGGTGGTGGCACCAAGTTTCGAGGTGCTTTACGAAATCATAAGTTCGCCAGATGCGAGTGAGGAAACCCGCATCAAGAACGCCAAGTTCTATGATACTTTGGTTAACTGGAAATATGCACTCAAACCTTCACAAGAAATCCTAGAGGATGACATTTGTAGTTGGATAAGATGTGGCGGACCATCTACACCTTATTGTGCATTTGATGCGGATCAAAGTGTTTTCATTCAGTCAATAAGAAGAGGAACCACAATATTTCCTAATAAGGTAATAGAAAATATAGTGAAACAAAGTCGATACCAAAACAAACGTTTTGTCGAAAAGGTTTTCAAGGATTTCGAAAGAAATTTACCTCTAAAAGCTAAAAACGAGCTTAAAGATAATCCAGAAAAGACGTGGAAAAGATGGTGGGTTCTGGGAGGATTTGCAGAAATCATCGGGAATTCTCTGGTTCAGAAAGAGCATACTTCAATAAAATGTTCTATCTTGTCTTTGCCGACGATAAAGTCGGCAGTAGGCTACCTCCTTCATACGTGGTATCGCCAGATAGTTAATGGAGCTTCCCCTAAACCGACCGACCATTACGATTTCCGAAATGCCATTCTCGCAGCAGGAGTAGGACGAATAGTAACTCAAGATAGAAAACTTAGGAATACTATGAATCATGTGCCTGATTTAAATGTAAGCGTTTGGACACTCTCTGAATTCATTAGCGATGTGCTGTAAGTAGTATGACATTGGGTATTACCAGGATTTATGAAGGCTGGGATTGTTAGTTCTGAGTTTTTAGTTCATAGTTGAATAAGCAGGACTTAAATACAGGCCGAGTGTTAATATCAATCGGCCTTTTCCTTTTTTCTGAAGTTGAGGCTGAAATTGTTTGAAATTTGTTCTAAAAGTTGGTATATTATATAGACGTTATACGCTGGTAATCAGGTCAATTGTAACTGTAGGAGAAACCAATATGGACACCTTAAAGCAAGAAGCAAT
>JADFJC010000216.1 GCA_022566315.1 Planctomycetota bacterium | reverse complement strand
TCTTGGGGAGAAGCTGGATAAAATTTGGGCTTCGGTGGCCATTAGGAACCCCCCTGATTTACTATTTACTATTTACTATTTACTATTGATTATTTATTGACCCTAATCTATTAGTTAGATGCATTATACCATATTTCGAGTTTGATTTCAAGTAGATTTGAAAAAAATCTCCGAGACACGGCACTTGATCCCGGCGCGCCGGGACAGGGTTGCTGGATTCTCGGTACTCGATACTGGATGCTTGATGCTGGATGCTGAATGCTCGAGAATGAACATCCACTTCGCTCACTTCGTTCGCTCAGTGGCTGCTACAATTCGCATATTCTGGCCTCATTTTTTCCTTGAAGTATCTGCTTCTGCAATATATATTTCTTATAGTGATTGTGCGGAAACTATATAATCAGTAGTTGGAATATAAGAGAGGAGTCATTGTGGACATGTTAGCAGTGAATATCGGGCCTTGGAGTTGGTTGTTAAGTGTTGTCATCGTTGGCATATTGGTTAATCTATCAGCTATTTATATCAAATCATATTCGGATAAAGTCCTGTCGCGAGTATCTGTGTGGTACAAGATGCGAACTGAAACCCAAAAGCGCGAAAGGCTGTCCCGAATAGAAAAACTCGCACAAGACCCACATGGACAGATACTCCAAGGTCTCGCCATTAATGAAATACAATTATCTTCGCTTAAATTCGTGATTTATTCAGTTATGTTTATTTTGTTTGCAATTCTAACCCATCAGATAATTCCAGATGAAATTTCAGTTAATTCCGCCACAACTTGGTTAGTACGTATAATATTGTTTATGGCAGGAACGTCTTTAATAGTATCAGCCAACGGAACGCTTAAATACTATAATGAAACTGATATCCTCGAAAAAGCAAGGGAAAGTTCAATAAAGCAATCCAGCGCGACTTCGAATTCAACAGAGGGCGCAACGCCCGAAAAACCGGAGCCCTAACGTTAGAAATCTCGTGTTCATTAAAATTTTCTCACAAGTAGCTCTTGCCGCCAATATTTACTTTTCAAATAACTACACTGGATTCTTACACTTTTGCAGTAGCCCCGATAATGCCCGCCAATAAAGTGCCAAATCTGGGTTTCTGCGGGACAGCTTCAGCTTTTGGTTCTGGTTCGGTCTCGACCTCTGCCTCTACTTCAAGCCTTTGTTGTATCGGTTTAGCCGTAAATCGCACATCGCCTTCAAGACGCTCGTGTTTGATTACCGGGTATATTTTGGGATTAGCACACGTGAGTCTGTTTGTCATGAATTATTTTGTGTTTTTTTTGCCACCGAGGGCACAGAGAACACAGTCTATAGTCCGGCATGATTTTATTCTATTAACAATTGGTGCGATTCATCGCACCCTACCTCATTATTGGTGCGATACATTGCACCCTATTTATTCTCCCACGAAATTAGAAATAGACTCAAAATCAGGAGGTTCGCTGTTCTCCCGGCATTGGCACAGCCAATCACGCCCGTAAACTCCCTCCTTTACCCAACGAAGAAAGCTCGAATGTTCCCATTGATGAGGACATTTTACATGTCCGTGTTTTACCGGATTGTAGTGTATGTAATCTATATGCTTAGCAAAATCCTGCTGATCGGTAATCAAATGTTCCCAGAATCGCCTCTGCCAAACGCCTCGCTCTCCTCTTTTGATTCTCGATTCCGAAACCGGCACATCCCGGCCGCCGCAGGCGAGCCATGATTTCGTGAACCTCCTTTTTATCATGCGCCATCGCACAGAGAAATCGTCGTCATCGTCCGGCATCTTCCATATACAGTGACAATGATCGGGCAGGAGCACAACACCCGGCATTTCGAACGGACGTAATGCCCGGACTTCAGCTATGGCCCGATGCAGAAATGAACGGGCAAGCTCATTGCAAAATATCTTCCGGCGGTTGAATGTTACGACGGTAAAGAAATATGTCCCGCCCGTACGAAACCATCGTCTATAGTCCGGCATGATTCTATTCCATTAACAATTGGTGCGATACATCGCACCCTACCTATTCATTATTGGTGCGATTCATCGCACCCTACATGTTTTTATGACATCATCAAATTCTTTCAGGACCTCCTCGTCCTTTTGCCCTATGAAAAGGTTGACCATGAGAATCGTCAGGCAATTTGCGGCAAAACCGGGGACGATTTCATACATTGTTCCGCTTAAACCGACCTGCTTCCATAATACAAGCACCACTGTTCCGGTTACCATTCCTGCTAATGCCGATTGCCAAGTGGTCTTTCGGCTGAACAACGCAAAAAGAATTAGCGGCCCGAACGCCGCTCCGAAACCGCCCCACGCGTAGGAAACTATTTCCAGAATCGTGTTATCGCGGTCCAAGGCCATAATTAACGCTATTATTGAAATTAAAACAACACATCCTCTCCCAACCAAAACAATTTCTCTTTCGGATGCTTCTTTCCTTATTGCCTTACGGTAAAAATCTTCTGATAACGCCGAGGACGAAACCAGCAATTGCGAATCTATTGTTGACATAATAGCCGAGAAAATCGCCGCTAACAGTATCCCTCCGAACCAGGGATTGAACAGCTCGCCTATCATATAGATAAAGACTTTTTCTTCATCTCCGTTTCTTAAATTATCGAACATAGCTATGCCGATAAAGCCGATGATTACTGCACCGACCAACGACAGAAAAACCCAGACGATAGCAATAGTCATTGACTTTCCAATTTTATCTACCGACTTGATGCTCATAAATCGCACTAATATATGCGGCTGACCGAAGTATCCCAAACCCCACGCCATACTGGAGATAATCATACAAATAGCAACAGGCAGTGTCTGTCCTTTTGGCATCAGACTTGCCGATATGCCTTTTAAATCCATCGCTTCTCTTATTGCTTCGACCCCTCCGACGGTATTATAGGTCAGCACCGGAACTATCACTATCGCAAAGACCATTAACGCGCCCTGCAGCAGGTCTGTCCAGCATACCGCTAAAAAACCTCCTAAGAATGTATATGTAATAATGATAAGTCCACCGATAATTACCGCAACGTGATATTTGACGTTGAAAGTTGATTCAAATAACAAGCCTGTCGCCGCAAGTCCTGAAGAAGCGTATATGGCGAAAAAAATCAGTATTATTATCGCTGATACTATTCTCAGCAGGCCGGTCGGGTCTCTGAAACGCGCCTCGAAAAAGCAGGGCAGTGTTATCGCATTGGTTTTTTCCGTATAAACCCTCAGCCTGGCCGAGACCAGCTTCCAGTTCAAGACCGTCCCGATAAAAAGGCCTATTGCAATCCAGGTTTTTCCCATTCCGCCAAGGTAGATTGCCCCGGGCAGCCCCATCAGCAGCCAGCCGCTCATATCGCTCGCCTGTGCCGAAAGTGCCGTTACCCACGAGCCCATCCCTCTGCCGCCTAACAGATAGTCTTCTATATTGGCTGACTTTCGGTAAAAGAAAAAGCCGATACCCAGCAAAACTATAAAATAAGCTATAAATGTAATTAAGGTTGGAATTGACATTTCTTTTGAGAAGTTAGTAACATTGTTCTTGTGAAACCGTACAAGGCTATCAGATATTTGGCTTTAGTCGATGTCCATTTCGAGTGAATTTTCCTGGCAGTAATCTTTAATAGCGGCAAGGACCACCTCGCCGTACTGCCGGCGTTTTTTCTCTCCGACTCCTTTGACTTCGAGCAGTCTTATATAAGTGGAAGGTCTCAGCCTGGCCATATCCCGCAGCGCCGCATCACCAAAGACTATGTAAGCAGGAACGCTTTTTTTGCGTGCAATAGATGTGCGCAATTTTCGCAGAGCTTCAAACAAACCTTTGTCAACACCTTCCCACGAATCTTTAATGACCCTGGACACTTTAGCCGCTTTCTGTGCCGGCCTTAGTAACCGAGGCGTCTGGTTTCCTTTCAGTGTTTGCCATCCCTTTTCGGTTACATTCAGGATGTTGTATTCCCCAACTTTCTCAATATATTCTTGTCCTTCGAGCTGTTCAATCCAGTCGTGCACAGTGTGTTTTTCATAATTACTCAGCAAACCGTACGTGCTTAGCGCATCATGCTTATTTTCCAGTATGCGTTTCTCACGCGAGCCAATTAGTACCGAAGCTGTATAGCCGCCGCCGAATCGCTGCTCAAGGCGAAGAACACATGACAGGATTTTCTGGGCGGTTTGTAAGGCATCGTCTATGCAGTCCAGCTCGCCAAGACAAATATCACACGCGGAACAGTTGGTCTTGTCGAGAATCTGGCCGAAGTACCGAAGAATTGATTTGTGTCTGCATACGCCGCCGGTGCAATAATTATACATTCGGCTGAGCTTGAACATAGCGATTTTCTGAGCTTCCGGCTCCATATCCCTCATCAGGCTTTTCCATATTCCGTAGTCACCGCCCGAATAGAACAGGCAGCATTCGGCTTCAAGGCCGTCACGACCTGCCCGTCCGGTTTCCT
>JADFJC010000215.1 GCA_022566315.1 Planctomycetota bacterium | reverse complement strand
CCCGCTATATAGATGAGGAGAAATGCACAGGCTGTGGGACCTGTATGAACAATTGTCCCGTGCGGAACATCGCCCGTTTCGAAGAGGTGGATGAACTCGGCAAGGTGCAGTTGGACAGCGAAGACAGCCAGGTCCTTCAAGACATCCTTTCTAAGCACGAGGCTGAACGTGCGGCGGTCATATCGGTGCTGCAGGACATCAGCGCTCACTATAGATATCTGCCTGAGAATGTCCTGCGCCATACGGCGCGGGCCCTGGATATACCTTTGAGCCAGGTTTACAGCATCGCTTCATTTTACAACGCTTTCAGCTTTACACCAAAGGGAAGGTACATCATTCGGGTCTGTATGGGTACTGCCTGCCACGTCAAAGGCGGATACCAAATCCTGCAGGCTTTGGAGCGAATATTGAAGATAGACGCAGGTGGTACTACCGAGGACAAGAACTTTAGTCTCGAAGAAGTGCGATGCCTGGGCTGTTGTGGGCTGGCGCCGGTGATTACCATCAACGAGGATTTGTACGGCTCGATTACGCAGACCAAACTGCCTAAGATTCTTGAACGCTATAAGGCCGAATTTGAGACCGCCGAAGTCAATTCCGGAGTTGGAGTTACAACCGATGGCTAAACTGAAACCAGAAGACCTGAACAAGATTGTGGAGCGGATGAGGCACCAGACATTGTTACGAGACGGTGCCGGACGGGCAAAAGTGACCGTTCACATGGGTACCTGTGGTATCTCGGCTGGAGCAAGGAAAATAATGAGTACCTTATTGGCCTCAATTGAAAAACAGCAGATTTCTGATGTTATCCTTACTACTTCCGGCTGTGCAGGGCTTTGCAGCCAGGAGCCGATGATGACAGTGGAGTTAAAGGACCAGGCACCCGTAAAGTACGTTGACCTGGATGAAAAGAAAGCGCGCACGATCTTTGCCGACCATGTTCTCGAAGGCAAGATCGTCACCGAGTTCGCCTTGGGCATGGGTAGCGAGAGAGTATCCTGATGCCGACAGATACCTCACAAATTGGAAAAACCAAGACCTACAGGGCCCAGTTGCTGATCTGCGCAGGCACAGGCTGTGTCTCCAACCGGGCGTTCAAGGTCCGCGATGCGCTGGTAGAGGAAATCAAAAAACAAGACTTAGTTGAAGAGGTCCAGGTTGTAGCCACCGGGTGTCAGGGCTTCTGCGCACAAGGGCCTATTATTATCGTTCAGCCGGACGGCATTTTCTACCAGATGCTCACTGTGGACGATGTCCATCTCCTGATTGAGGAGCATTTGGTCAAGGGCCGGCCCGTTGAGAAGCTCATGTATATCCCATCAAAAGGCAAGCCGCCAATTCCAAAGCTCAGCGACATTGCCTTCTTTAGCAAGCAGCGACTTATTGTGTTGAAGAATCGTGGCTTAATTGATCCTGAGAAGATCGATGAGTACATAGCCCGTGACGGATATCAAGCTCTTGCAAAAGTATTAACATCAATGACACCGGAACAGGTGATCGATGAGATAAAGGCCTCAGGACTTCGCGGTCGCGGCGGGGCCGGCTTTAGCACGGGACGCAAGTGGGAACTGGCACGAGAGGCATCCGGCAACGGCAAGTACATCATCTGCAACGCCGACGAAGGAGACCCCGGCGCGTTTATGGACCGCAGCGTCATTGAGTCGGACCCTCACGCGGTGCTGGAGGGGATGCTAATTGGTGCTTATGCCATTGGCAGTGAATATGGGTACATCTATATTCGCGAAGAATATCCGTTAGCAATGAAGCGCCTGCATATAGCCATTGACCAGGCGAGGGAATATGGGCTCTTGGGAGATGACATTTTAGGCTGTGGTTTTAACTTTGACGTCAGTGTGCACCGGGGGGCGGGAGCATTCATCTGCGGTGAGGAAACATCGCTAATTGCCTCACTGGAAGGCCGTACTCCGGAGCCGCGTATCCGGCCACCTTTCCCTGCCCAATCAGGTCTGTGGGGCAAGCCCACAAATATCAACAATGTGGAGACCTGGACGAATGTGCCGGCAATTATCAACCGGGGAAGTGAGTGGTTCTCTTCCATTGGCACGGAATCAAGCAAGGGCACAAAAGTTTTTTCAGTCGTAGGTAAAGTGACCAATACCGGTCTTGTCGAGGTTCCGATGGGCACAACGCTGCGCGAAATTGTGCACGACATCGGTGGTGGTATCCCCGGCGGCAAGCGGTTCAAAGCCGTCCAGACAGGTGGCCCATCAGGAGGCTGTATTCCTGAATCGCTGTTGGATCTGCCAATCGATTACGAACGTCTGGCCGAAGTCGGTTCCATAATGGGCTCCGGCGGACTGATAGTGATGGATGAAGAAACATGCATGGTTGATGTGGCGAGGTACTTCCTGGATTTTCTGCGAAGTGAATCCTGTGGCAAGTGTACAACCTGTCGTGAGGGCATTGCGGCAATGCACGACATCGTTGCCGATATCTGCAACGGCCAAGGCAAGCCGGAGCACATTGGTCTCTTGCAGGATTTAGCTGAGGCTGTCAAGGATGCCTCACTTTGCGCTCTCGGTGGGACAGCACCCAATCCCGTGCTGAGCACGTTGCGCTATTTCAACGATGAGTATGAAGCCCATATTAAGGACAAGAAGTGTCCGGCTGGCGTGTGTCAGGCGCTTATCAAGTACAGTATCGATGCGGAAAAGTGCAAGGGTTGTACGTTGTGCAGCAAGCATTGCCCTGAAGAGGCTATAACGGGCAAGACGAAAGAAGCACATATTATCGATGAAGAAAAGTGCATCAAGTGCGGCGCGTGCCGTGAATCCTGTAAGTTCGAGGCGGTGTTAGTTGAATAGAAACACATTTTTTTTTAGTCAAGGAGATATCGCATGAAGTACAAGAATTGTTACATTAGTTACCGGTTATTTGTAGTATTTTGTATTATTTTAATTGGGCGTTCAGCATTTGGTAGTTCGACGGGATTGAATAACATTCCGACTACGGATGTGGTTCCTAAGGATGTTCTGGTCTTCCAAACTTGGCTCAATACCGGCTATAACAGACATCCTCAAAATTTTGTAGGTTTTAAGTACGGTCCATTCAAAGATATTGAGATTGGGGTTGACTGGAAAGCTAATGATGTTGCACATGGCCATGCTATGCTCCAGGCCAAGTATGCATTTGACCTTGGAAGTGACATCTGGAGGGGCGTAATTGGGTTTGCCGACCTTTCAGACGATCGTGAGCATAATGGAGATTTTTTCCCGTTTTTGGCGACGAGTCTGGACCTTGAAACGTTTAGATTGCATTTTGGATACGCTCCTCAGCCCCACAATGAAGCATTTTTTGGCGGTATTGATAAGACGGTCGAGTTTCTCGATAGAGATCTGCAATTCAGATTTGACGGAATACATATCAATGATAAGGAAGACATGAAGTTCAGCGCAGGCTTTATTTACAACTTGGCACCCAATACCAAAACTAACGGAACTCATTCGTCGGGCTTAGCCGAATTCCTGGGCAATATCACGAAGAATATGCTGATTGAAAGTTGGGTTACAATGCCATCCACAGGTAATCAGGAAGTGTATACAATAAAGTTAAACTACGTGATTAAATTTTAAGTTGTTTTAGATGGAGCAGTCTCAGGCTTATGAGACTAAAACAGGTCAGTGAAATCTTGGAGGCCGAAGTCTTAGCCGGCGAGGGGAGTCTGAACCTTGAAATTAAGATGGCGTGTGGTGCGGATTTGTTGAGCGACGTGCTGGCTTTCACTAAGTCAGAATCGCTGCTGCTCACCGGTCTGACGCATCCGCAGGTCATTCACACAGATGAGATCGCGGAGATAAAGGCGGTCTGTTTCATACGTGGCAAAAGTCCTTCGGATGAAACTATAGAGTTAGCAAAAAAGAGTAACATTCCACTGCTTTGTACTTCTCTGTTAATGTACGAATCTTGTGGTCGTCTTTACAGCCATGACCCGCCGGGCTGCTCGGCAGCGGAGGAACAGTAAGATGTCTGGGAAGTCCCAACTTAGTCCAACCCAGGAACTATCCGCTTGTATGCTCTTCGGATGCGCACCGGCTGGAGCAAACCGCTGTGGCGTGCACGACGTTCACGGGCAGTTCACCTTCTGTGGCGGAATTGGGCAAGGCTTTAGTGGGAGAGGACGGAAGAGAGGTTATGAATTGAGTTATGGAAGATTTTTCACTTCACGTGCTGGATGTGGCGGAGAACGCCTTGGCGGCGGGAGCCAGCCGCATCGAGATTAGGATCTTTGAAGAACCCAAAGAGGACATCATGAGAATAGAAATCAAGGACAACAGTAAATCTATAAATCCAACAAGGACAGAATGACGGTGAACATCACCATTAACAACCAATCCATTGAAGTGGAAGAGGGGACGATGGTTCTACAGGCCGCCCAGACCCTTGGCGTCAAGATTCCGACCCTCTGCTATCATAAAGCTCTGAGTCCTTATGGCG
>JADFJC010000214.1 GCA_022566315.1 Planctomycetota bacterium | reverse complement strand
TTCAACATAGGTTCCAACTGTTTAATTTGTTTGGCGTCCATATCATATATCCTTTCAGAATAAGAGGTTCTGAAAGAAGTTATCGACTGGCCGCCTGAAAATCTTGAGCTAAAATGGCGTTGTAGTATTAGGTTATCAGGTGAACAGGAAATCAGGTGGCAGGTTATCAGGACAGCAGGATATCAGGATTATAGCGATTCTTCCCCTAAGGGGTCTCCGCAGAGCTCCGAGATGCTGGATACTCGTTAGTGAGGAGTGAGCTAAAGTGAACTGAAGTGCCTAAAGTGAGCTAAAGTTGGATTCTTTCCACAGGACGCCCAATGGCGGATGCTGGATTCTCGATACTCGATACTGGATGCTCCGGCCGGTGAAAGGTTGGGAAACGAACCATAGTCAAATGACTACGAGCTTTTTCATGCGAAGTTAAAAGCTGGAAAAAAATTAGCCGAATTATCCCAGAATCGGCTTTTTGACGGGATAGGGCCGCTATAAAGATGAAAAAAATGGCTGTAAAGCGGTTTATCGCATTTTTTTTCTTGACGGAAGAACGGTCAATATAGTATAAATATATTAAGAGTGTGTGCCCATGCAGCCGGGCACCTGTGGATTTGCAGTTTTCATGTGGGTACAATTCTTGCATTTTTTAGCTGAATTTTGCCTGGCGGCAAGGCTAATGCGCAAGGTACAGACTTGTAACGAGAGCTTTGTGCTCGCACCTGTAGTAGCGCGAGTACAGGTGCTTCGTAAGTAGAGAGTTTCATATTTCAATTAGCCGTTCGTATTAGGCTCTTCGAAGGAAGGATGTGGTGGCAAATCATTAAATTTTTATGAAAAAATTGTCTTGAGCAGATACCCGTGTAGTGTAGTAGTGATGGTGAAAATTATTGTCGGTCGCTTTGGTGTGTGGCCAAAGCATGATTCACAATTATTTTAACTCTTTTTAAGGAGGACTATTATGTGTAAGAAATTGATTTATTTGGTTTTGGCGATGTGTTTTGCTATAACGAGCGTGGGTAATGCGGCCCGCCCGACGCCTGTCGCCTGGTGGAAGCTTGATGGTGATGTGCTTGACTCATCCGGTAATGACCGTAATGGCACGCTCCACGGTAATCCCCAGTTTGTGCCCGGGATGTACGATCAAGCCTTGGAGTTACATGGCAACCCCGATTACGTAACCATAGACGGCTACAAGGGCGTTGTTGGCGATGGGACTAACACGCCGGCCTGGAGCGTAACTGCGTGGGTCATGACCAGTGGCAACGGTGAGGTTGTGGGCTGGGGCAGCACCGGCGACGGTAATAGAATGGAATTCCGCATCAACAGCGGCAGGACACGCGCCGAAGGCGGCGGGGGCAATACGCAGGGTGACACCACTGTGAACGACGGCCAATGGCACCATATCGCGATGACGGTAGCGCCGAACTCCACGTACGATAACGGCGTGAACTTGTACTTAGATGGCGTGTTCGACACAAGGACAAATACTGACCCTGACCCATTCCATCCGGTCGCCAACTTCGATGTCATATTCGGTCAGCGCTACAATCAAAACGGCAGCAGATGGTTCACCGGCGCGATTGATGATGTCCGCATCTACGACAAGGAGCTGACACTGGAAGAGATTCAAGAGGTCATGGAGGGTCTTGGACCCATTCCGCTTGGTGCGGCCTTTGAACCGAGTCCGGCTAATGAGGTAACAGATGTGCCGCGGGAGGTGGTCCTTAGCTGGGCGCCGGGAGAATTTGCAGCCCCAACAAACGGGCACAAAGTCTATTTGGGTGAGAGCTTCAACGACGTCAACGATGCCACCGGCGGTGTCGCTCAGGATGCCAACAGCTATACTCCTGCCCAACGCCTTGATTTTAGCACGACTTACTACTGGCGGGTCGATGAAGTCAATGCTCCACCCACCAGCCAAATAGAGTTCAAAGGCGAAGTCTGGAGCTTTACGACCGAGCCAGTTGCTTATGCCATCGAGAACATAACGGCCACAGCTTCCAGCACGGGCCAGGAAGGTATGGACCCTGAAAATACCATCAACGGCTCGGGACTGGATGCTAACGACCTGCACTCGACACAAGCGGCGGATATGTGGATTAGCGGCAATGAACCGAACGGGGCCCGGATCGAATATGAGCTCGACAAGGTTTACAAACTGCACGAGATGTGGGTATGGAACTCTAATGGAACGATGGAGTCTGTGCTCGGTTTAGGGCTCAAGGACGTTACGATCGAGTATTCGACCAACGGCACCGACTATACGACATTGGGTACTACTCATGAATTTGCCCGGGCGCCTGGAACGCCCGACTATGCACACAATACCACCGTTGATTTTGGCGGCGCGGCAGCAAAGTACGTCAGGCTCACAGCTAACAGCAACTGGGGAGGTTTCATGCCCCAATATGGTCTGAGCGAGGTGCGCTTCTTCAGCATACCCATCTATGCAAGAGAGCCAAGCCCGGATTCGGGCACAACAGACGTCGCTGTGGATGTAACCCTTAGCTTCAGAGCCGGCAGAGGGGCGGCCGAGCACAATGTCTATATCGGGACCGATGAGCAGGCAGTGATAGACAGCAATGTACCTGTTAGTACTGTGACCGAGGCCAGTCATGGTCCCTTGTCCCTTGATTTAGGCACGATTTACTACTGGAAGATTAATGAGGTCAATGAGGCCGAGACCCCCACAACGTGGCAAGGCGACATCTGGAACTTTACGACACCCGAGTACTTTGTTGTGGACGGTTTCGAAGATTATAACGACTATCCGCCCGACGAGATATGGTCTACGTGGATAGACGGATACGGCGTCCCGGCAAACGGCGCCACAGTAGGTCATCCTACTCCGGATTGGGGTGCTAATGAGCATTATGTTGAGACTGTGATTGTTCACGGCGGCGAGCAGGCGATGCCGTTCTTCTACGACAACACCGGTACCGCAGCATATTCAGAGGGCGAACGCACCTTTGCTGTTCCGCAGAATTGGACTGAAGCCGGCGTTCAGACATTAGCGCTGTACTTCAGCGGCAACGCGGGGAACACAGGGCAGTTGTACGTGAAGGTCAACGGCTTCAAGGTTACATACGACGGCGATGTGGCTAACATAACGCTAAGGGGATGGCAAGCATGGAATATTGAACTGGCATCGTTCGGCACTAACCTGCAGAATGTTACGACGCTGGCTATTGGGATTGATGGCAGTGGTGCCAGTGGTACATTGTACTTTGACGATATCAGGCTGTATCCTTATAGCCGTGAGTTTGTCACGCCAGTCGAGCCTAACTCGGCTAATCTGGCAGCGCACTACCAGCTTGATGGCAATCTCAACGACAGTTCTGGCCAGGGGCGTAATGGCACGACCACTGGCGTACTAACCTATGTGGCTGGCAAGATTGGACAGGCAGTTAATCTGGATGGCAGCACTTTTGTGGAGATAACCGGCTATAAGGGCGTTACGGGCACGCAATCTCGAACCATGGCTGCCTGGATCAAAACGGGAACCACCGGCGAAATTCTGTCTTGGGGCCAGAATACCGACGGCCAAAAGTGGATATTCCGGGTTCAAACCAGCAACGGGACAGATGGTGCTATACGCGTGGAGGTCAATAGCGGCTACATCGTAGGTGACATCGACATGAGGGACAATCAGTGGCATCACGTAGCAGCGGTTTTTGAGGGCGATGACACGCCGGAAGTGCAGGACATCAAGCTTTATGTGGACGGTTTGCTGGATACTGTTAGCGCCCTGAATAACAATTCGATTAACACCGCCAGCGACACTGATGTTAGGATCGGTAAAGCTCCTTGGCAAGATAGACCTTTCACCGGCCAGATTGATGATGTGCGCATCTACGACAATGCTCTGTCGTATGCCGAGGTTGCTAACCTTGCCGGCAGGACTGAGCCGTTTGACAAGCCGTTCTGACATGGATGAATATGGCATGGATTATGCCGGATTAGCGGATTCGTGGCTTGATCCCGATACATCGAGACTGCGGCCGCAGCTGTAAGCAGCGTTGATAGGGTAATTGGATTCCCGTCCTGCACTACGATACGATGCGGGGCGGGAATGACAAAAGGTTTTACACAAATTCGGGGCTTATACCGATTAAGTTTGGTATAGGCCCCTTTTAATTGATAACTGATAATGCCATCATCGCGTTCGGGATTGCCTCGCTTGGATTTCATGACTTTGAAAGGTTCAGAATATGTCATTTGACGTATAAAGGAACTTCAAATATAATGACCGGCAAATAGAAGACAGAAAATAGAAAACAGAAGACAGAAGACAGAAGACAGAAGACAGAAGACAGAAGACAGAAGACAGAAGACAGAAAACAGAAAACAGAAAACAGAAAACAGAAGACGGAAGACAGAAGACAGAAGACGGAAGACGGAAGACAGAAGACGGAAGACAGTCCACAGGATGCCTTGCGGCCAAGACGGAGAGACAAACTTTGACTTCTGAACT
>JADFJC010000093.1 GCA_022566315.1 Planctomycetota bacterium | reverse complement strand
ATATACTTAAAAGCATCATCCGGGGAAATCACAACAGCTAACCCTTTACATTTCCCTGCATATTGAAGCGCTGCATATAGTATTGCGCCGGTGGTTGGGCCGACAAGAATACCCTCTTTTCTTGCCAACTGGATTCCCGTCCGGTACGCATCATCATCATCAACTGCGATGGTGTCGTCTATTACTGACTTGTCCAGGATTTTTGGTATGAGATCTTCTGTGAGGTCGGATATTTTTTTCATACCGGGCAGGTTATGTTCGGCTCTTGCCGGCTCAATGCCTATTATTTTTACGGAAGGTTTTTTTGCCTTTAAGTACCTGCCAACACCTGTTATAGTGCCGCACGTTCCAAGACCAGCGAAAAAATAATCAATCTTTTCGTCGGTTTGCTTCCAAATCTCCGGACCTGTTGTTTCGTAATGTGCCTGAACATTCAATTCATTTTCGTATTGATTTGGGCTTACATACTTTTCCCCGCCTTTGCTTTTTAAGATTGCGCTTACTAAGCCTCTTGCTCCTTCATTCGGGAACACCGGGCATAACTTATCATCTGCTTCCCAAAGGGTTTTCACTCCTAACAACCTTAATATGGTCTTTTTTTCTTCTGGTATTCTTTGGGGAACAGCTATTTCAATTGGGATGCCTTTTGCGTTTGCAAGAGCCGCCAGGGCAATGCCGGTATTTCCGGACGAAGGTTCGACTAAACACTTGCCTTGCTCGATTTCAAGACCTTCCAACATTGATAAAGCAATTCTGTCTTTGACAGAACCGAATGGATTATACCTCTCCAACTTAAGGTAAATTGTGAAATCCCGGTTTGGATTAACCTTCTCGCTTATTTTTACCATTGGAGTTGGATTGTCCGGCCTGGCGATTAAATCAACTATGCTCTCGTAAACCCTGTTTTGCCTTGTCATTTTTCCTGCTTTAAGAATTCTCTAATCTTTACCAGTCCTTAAAATATTCAGTCTGACATCTATTTGTCAAAGCGTTGAGCGACTATTTTTTTCGGCGCACTTTCACACTAAAGTAATCACCAACGTTTTTAACTTCCATAACTTCCTGGCCCTGCTCGGCAAAACTTGCAGGGGCGTTTCTTACAGGCTCACCCTCATCGAGCAGTATTTCAAGAACTTCTCCTACGGCTATTTTTTCAAGCTCCAGCTTGGCTTTAACAAAGTTCAATGGACAGACAACACCTCGCAAGTCGATAATATGATTGTTAGTCTCGGCCTTTTCGACGATAACTTTCTGTGCCACCGGCTCAACTTTAAACTTGAGGTTAGCGTCGAGCGATAGGAAAAGTTCTTCAACTCTTTTTACTAAATCCTCGACCTGGGGCAGCAAATCGTCGATTGACTCTCTGTCACCCATACGCCAATCAATTGTATCATCAAGGAGCTGGCGTGTCTGAGGTTTAACCCAACCCGGCTCAATAAGATGCTTAGTAAAAGCAGCAAATATTTCTCTGTCCTTTTTCGGCTCCAGGCCGAGCGTAACCAGCAGCGCTCTTGCGACAGCTATAATAGCTTTATAAATATTTTCGCTGTCAGCCGGCGCCGGCTTGAGAGCATCTTTTGCCTCGTCGATATCCAGCCTAATTACATCCATTACGCCTGCACCACACTCACCGGGACCTCTGCCAGCCAACGAAAACGGCTCATCCGAACCAAAGTCGTAATAGTAATCGTCCGGCAGCGACTCTACGCTGATCCCGGCGCGCCGGGATTTTACAACGAGACTTTTTAGCAGCTCTTTTTCAACAGTTCCGTTACTAAAAGCTTCCACTAACAAATCAGGTATTCGTTTAGCCGGGACTGTGCCTATTGTTTCAGCCAGATGCGCATCGCCTTCAGTTGTTTTGCCGCCAGCCAGAACATCATAACAAGGCATCAACTTGCCGTTCACTCTTTTAGCTTTACCTTGAAAACCTATGTCCGCGATGTAATGATTGCCGCAGGAATTGGGACAGCCGCTGATTCTGATTACTTCGCTGCTGCCGTTGGTGGATATTTTGTTTTTATCAAATTGCTCACAAATCGCTTCTGTCAGCCCTCGCGAAAGGCACAGCCCCAGCTTGCACGTTGCAGCGCCCGTACAGGCTACAATAGTCGGTCTGCAATTGCCTATTACATCGATACTAAGGTCTTTCAGCGATTCAATTATTTTTTCTGTATTCTCTCTTGCTACGCCAGTAATCAGCATATCCTGCAACTGGGTTGTTCTTACAAGGCCCTGTCCGAATTTATCTGCAATTTGCCCGACTTTGACCAAATCGCCGGCAGGTATATCGCCCAAATGCAGCTTAAGCCTGATGGTATATAGGCCCACCGTTTTTTCCGGGATAACATTAGGCGAGAGCTCCGATGACCCATCGCTGGGTTTACCTTCGGGACAGGACTTCTTAAACCTTGACGTAAGGTCCCGTATCTCAGGAACCATCTCCTCCGGCTCTTGTTCACCAAGTTCCTCTCGTTGGCCCTTATACATTTTTACAAACTCTTCTGCTCCCACCCTGCCGAGAACATAACGCAGCCTCGCTTTCTGTTTATTCGCTCTGTCCCCGTGTTTATCAAAGAGCCATTTGACTGCCGCCGCTACGTCAAAAATCTCATCCCCCGTAATAAAATCTTCTATTTTCGTCCCGACTCGCGCATTTGGGCCAAGTCCGCCACCTGCATAGACTCTAAAGCCCTTTTTGCCCTTGTTGATATGTGCAAAGAATCCAAGGTCGGCTACTGAGGCAAATGCGCAATCGTCTGAGCAGCCGGAAAAGACTATTTTGTATTTTCTTGGAAGATTGAACGAGCTTCTATCCTGCAAAAGGTATTCAGCCGTTGCGATTGCATACGGTGCTACGTCAAATTCTTCTTTCGGGCAAACACCTGCTCGCGGACAAGCTGTAACATTGCGGACGGTATTACCCCCACCGCCGCGTGGAGAAAGTCCCACTTCAAGTAAACCTTCCAAAACGTCAGGTGTACCTTCAATATTAACCTTGTGAATCTGAATATCCTGTCTGGTTGTAACGTGGACAATTCCATTGCCATAAGTTTTACTCAACTGAGCAATTCGTTCCAGTTGATAAGGCAGAACCAGCCCAGCGCCGATACGTATTCGAACCATGAACTTACCTGCCGTCCTTTGTTCATAAATACCCATCGGTACTCGATAAGATCTAAAGGCTACCGGCGACGTTTGGCCATCAAGAAACCTTTTGACCTTGTTGCGGTAGCCAAGAGTATCTTCTTTGACACTTTCCGGAATTCTTAAAATTGGTTCCATTGCTTTTAGAATCCTTCTTGACAATTTTTAATTAATTTCTGGTTCCCGGTTCTTTAATTGGCGTCCCATATTTGTAAACTATAGTCAAAACAGCCGAACGTGAGATTCCACCCGGATTAATCCCCGGCTGTCCTTCAGGAATCGAAACGCTCAGCCCTGAAAAATGCTCTTCCCAAGCGGGAAGGGTTGCCCCTGTATCAGGGTCTTTAAATGTCATAGGCTGCAATGTAAATACCGGGCTGTTGTTATTGGCCCGCAGGAATATTTCATAGATCAATTCTGAGCAGTAGTAAGCGTCGCTGTCGATAATAAATAGTTTATCGTACGGCTTTCCTTCCAATGCAAAAGCCTCTTCGAGCACCTCTGGTATCAAATGCCGATAAGACTTTTTTAAGCGTCCTGCAACGACCTTGGGCCGGCCGCCGGCCTCAACGCTGCGATTAAGAAAAGTTTGCAATTCTGTAACCTCGACGCCGGTTGAGACTGCTTCTATAACAATTAAATTTCCCGTATCATCTTTTGCAACGATCCCAACATGGGAAAAATTCGCTCCTTGATACCCAGTGGTAACTTTCTCTATCGCATCACAAAGCGGCCCACAATCCAGGTCTTGAAAAAGCAAGTCTCCGGGCTGAAATTGAAAACTGTGGCTTTGTCCAAACCTGCTCTGCTCACAGCTAATAACCAATGTGCTGATAATGAGCAGCAATATACACAGTAAAATATGTCTCATGTTCTAATCACGCAATCCAAGCTTTAATTTTTAGCTTTCTCTTCAAATTTAATCAATTTGGTTCACTTACCTTCACTCTCGGCGTTCAGGATGGCGGAAGGAGTAAGAGTTTGTCTTGACCATCTTAAGTGTCTGCTCAATTGTAGGCCGATCTCCCCAATAGGTTCCATAGTAGGTAAACCGAACTATTCCTTCGGTATCTACGATAATTGTAGATGGCCGATTTATCCACTCATCGTGAACTACAAATTCCATAGGGTCAGCACCATACATAGCTGCAACTGCCCCAGCATTATCCACGAGATGGGGCCACCACAAATCCTTTCCTTTGCCCATCACTCCGCACCGATATTGGTCGTGGCATTCGATCGTAAAGACTTGAATATTGGTTTGTTTGTATTGTTCTTCCATTTGAGTTAAATCGTGAAACTCTCGATGACAGACAGGACACCAATCAGCAAATATCCATAGAAGAACAACAGTTTTTTTGTTCTTAAAATCCGACAGGCGCCACGTTTTTCCATAGACATCTTTCAGTTCAAAATCAGGAGCGGGTTTACCTGTCTCCGCACGACGAAAAGTTCTTTCATCAAGGTTAGTCCATGCTTTTATTAGTTCAGTATTGTTTGATGAATTTTCTTTTAACCGTCCAATAGCCAGCTCTGCACGATGTCGAACATGTTTGCTGTCATCCTGCTGGCCGGCCCTCTTTAGCGTCTCAATAGCATCGGTGTAGCCAATTTGTCCCAGTGTTTGTGCTGCCTGTCCACGAACAATCGGGTCATGGTCATCGGTCAGCAATTTTACTAAATCGTTTCCTGCGTCCCGAAGACCTAATATGCCGATAGCAGCGACACAGATATGTCTAACATGCCTATTCTCATCATTCAGACCAGCTATTAGAATCAGCTTTGCTTCTGAGCCCAAACGCACCAAATCACGGATAGCTAATGTACGAACCCGCCATGCATTATCACCGAGATAAGCCACTCCGTCGTAGCCACTATTTTTCTCGAAATTGTGTTTTCGAACTTTGTCTAAAACCTGTTTACCCGTACCGGTTACCTGTCGTAACCCTGAACCGTCTGGCCGAACAACGTAAAGAAGCTGTTCTCCGCTGCGGTCTGAAGAAAAGGCTATCCATTTTCCATCATGAGACCATGCCGGCCACTGGTCATCTGTTCGATGCTGTGTGAGGTTGCGCACGTTGTTACCATCTATGTCCATTACATACAGTTCATTATTGCCTTCAAAGTCCCCAACGAAACAGATTTTTTTGCCGTCCGGACGGACTGCAGCTACCCAGCAGTTTGAGCCTTTTATCTTCAACTCAGTCAGCTGTTTAGGATTGCTCCCGTCATCGGAGTCCATAATGTAAACTTCGAAGAAACCTGTTCGATTCGACATAAACGTAATTTTCTTTCCATCAGGGGTCCATGATGGGCAGCGATCAGAACCTGGGTCATTAGTAAGATTCTTAACGCCCTTGCCATCACTATTCATAACAAAAATATCCATATCACCGTTAGCTGTGCAAATATAAGTAACGCGTGAATCATCCGGCGAAAAGACAGGACACTTATCCTGCCGGTCCGGCTCTTTAGTTAAACGTCGGACATTTGTTCCATCAATAGCCATAACATATAAATCTCTGTTGGCATCGTCACGCATGGAATCAAAGACAATAGTTGTCCCGTCATTCGACCAGTCTGGGCACATATCTGCCGTCGGCGAATTGGTCAGGTTTCTTACTTTGCCGGTTGCAATATCGACAATTTTTATCTCTCCATCAGACATATATACCAGTTGTGAATCATCTGTAGAAAAGTTCGGGTGTTCATCCCCGGCATATATTGGTAAGTTAATGACGGCTAAAATAGATAGAACCTTCAAGGTATTTAAAACATTAAAGTTCATTACAATTCTCCTAAAAAATAACGTGTTTTATTCCAAAATTTCTACCGAAACATCCATTACATTACCATCTTCTATAAGAAGATTTTTCAGTTCCCCTATTGTGCGAAGCTCTTTTTCTGTCGCTACTTTTTTGCCAGGCAAAAACAGGTCGGAAATTTTCTTGTATAATTTACTGTCAACCCAAACTACATTACCAATACCGCCGTCACCTTTTAGGAAATGACGAGAACGAATATAAGACAGAGAAACGCCGGCTATGCCCGGACATTGCTTTCCGCCGGCTTTGTTTGCTAACATCGGCCAGGTTTGACCTGTGGGGGTAACAGCCTGAGAATTGCGAGACATTATTCCGATTCCCTGCACCTCTTCAAGCCAAAAAGCTAACGCCTGAAAACACCCGCAGGAAGTGGTCGGATAATCCCGCAATGAATGAAGATAAACACGATTAAGCTGTCCGTCAGTCATTTCCTGGTAAATCTGGTTGCAGCCTTGATACTCACCTTTGTCAGCGTCCAATACTTTTCCTTTGTTAAAGATACGTCGTAAAGGCATATCCTTTTCGCTTCTGCGTTTCCATGGAACTGTCGATGAACCCAAAAGGGCTGCCGCTTTGACCGAGGCGTAGGTTCTTGCTGCACACATCGGCATCCGTTCGGGAGTGAGAATACAGGTATGGACAAGCGAAAAAGGGCGACATTCAGTACAAACACAAAATTCTTCGGTGTTGTCTTCCGTCATGTTCTCGATGAATTGGCGACGTTGTTTTTTGTATTGTGTGATGTCTTTCGCTGCTAAGGCTAATTCAGCCGGCTCATAAAAAATAGTAACCGCTATATTTTCCAGACGGGGATATTCATAGCGAATTCCCCAATAAATGGCGTTTGATATTTGTTCTTCATTCAAACTTATGCCAGCCTTTAGTTCGAGGTGAAATATACCTTCTTTATTATAGGCATGTACACCCGACAAGAAGTTAATTGATTTCAGTGCTGCGGTTTCAACGGTAGCTGCAATATCATCGGAGAAATTTTGGGCTGCAATTTCTACGAGAATGCCAATATCTTTTGCCGGCTTGCCAATAACAGTAAGCCGCTGGCCGGCGTTGGCAGCAGGGCGGAGGCAGAAAAAGCTATTGGCCTTGCCGCCTAAAAACTGAACTGCCTGAATTTCTTCTTTTACCGAGGCCGGATTGCAGTAATCAGGCAAAGAGATAGTTTGATCTTTGTAGTACCGTTGTCGCAGGTTCGGAAAACGACTACCTGTTTCGACGATATCGGAAACTGTCTCGGCTATTGCAT
Source organism: Planctomycetota bacterium (assembly GCA_022566315.1). Classification (GTDB taxonomy): domain Bacteria; phylum Planctomycetota; class Phycisphaerae; order Sedimentisphaerales; family Anaerobacaceae; genus NIOZ-UU13. The sequence goes on along the minus strand of JADFJC010000093.1, from coordinate 8,802 downwards.
GGCAGCCATAAGGAAAAGGAAATGTAGGCGGGACAACCGCTGGGGCACCGAGCTTCATCAGGCCAAGCACGACAAGATACTTTAGAGCCGGCAGGTCCTTATAAACAATGATCAAGCCCGGCACATCTTTTTCCAGAAAATGACCCATCTGGTGGTCATTGCCTGGTGGTATGCGTCCCCATATCAGGCCGTATCTAACCATCAACTGCAGAAAATAAACAGCCGATGTGGGTCTGTTGCCGATGTAAACTGTATCTGGAATATTCGGCAGATCGGTGAAAATAGCGAAATTACGGTCCTTTAGTTGGCCTATCAGCTCATCCTGATTGTTACCACCGAGCACCAGTGCCCATCCGGCCTGCCATTTACTTCCCATGAATACGTATCGCTGAACCTTTTGGTCATCTAAAAAGAACTGTTGTTTATCATCACAGGCAGCTTCGTATAATTCAGCAGCCAATAAAACAGGCTCCAGAAGCTCTTTGACATCGGAGTTTTGCTTATCGATGAGTTCCTGGCGCAAAGATGGTATGTCAATTTCCTTATCGCCCAGAAACGTTGCTTTTACCGGCAGGGGGAATTCAGAGCCTTGAAAAGAGGAAACTTTGTCAGGCAATAATTGCAATAATTGGCTAATTGCTTGCTGTTGTATTTCAACTATCACAAGATGTCTCCGAATCGGAAATTTTTACCGACACTTTGGCTACGTTACCATCTTCTAAAAGAAAACCTTTCACAGCAGGAGCGTTAGCGTCTTGCAGCGAGACAATTAGATAAATCACATTCGCTGTAAGAGCCAGCCGAATATCCTCAGCCGAAGGTCTGGCAGGTGTTTCAGGATGGCTGTGATATATCGCTAACATCTCAAGGCCGGCTGAGCGAATATCTTTGACCACTGCAAACTGCTCCTTCGGCTCCATCATAAAGCGGTTACTGCTGTTGTCGGCGTTTGTCATCTTATAAAGCTTCTCGACTTTACTGCCGTTACCCGCCAGAATTCCGCAGACCTCGATTGGCGCCTGGGCCTTGGCTTGTTCCAACATTTGCTCGAATACGTAGGCTGGAATCTCTAACTTCAGCATTTGCAGTTCTTCAGGTCACACACAACCTGCTTTTCATCCTTCAGTTCGGTTATTTGCGGATTTTCGCCGCAAAGTGGGCAGTTCGCATTCCGGTTCAATCGCACCTTGCGGACATCCATAGTCAACGCATCATACGTCAGCAACGTGTTGGTCAACAAATCACCTATTCCCAGCAGATATTTTATCGCTTCAGTTGCCTGCAATGAACCAATAACTCCCGCCAGAACACCAAGCACACCGGCCTGTGAACAGGATGGCACGGCATTAGCCGGCGGTGGAGAATTAAAGATACAGCGGTAGCAGGTAGTTTCGCCGGGCAGTACCGTTATCAACTGACCGTGGAACCGTAGAATCCCTGCATGTGAAAAAGGTACCTTGTTAAAATAACATGCATCGTTGATAAGAAATTTGGCAGGGAAATTGTCCGTGCCGTCAATGACAAAATCATACTGACGGATAATGTCCGATATATTTTCGGCATTCACTCTGGTCTGATATGTCCGGATGGTGATATCCGGATTTATCGCCCGCATTTTATTCTCGGCGGATTTGACCTTTTCCACACCTACATCATTAGTGTGATGGATTATCTGCCTTTGAAGGTTTGACAAATCGACCTTATCGGAATCGACAATTCCAATTGTTCCAACACCGGCGGCGGCTAAGTATAAACCAGCCGGCGCACCAAGACCGCCTGCACCTATGATTAACACCTTGGAGCTGAGCAGCTTTTCCTGGCCTGTGCCGCCAACCTGCTCCAGGATTATGTGTCGGCTGTATCTTTCTATTTGTTGTTCAGTTAACGACACTTCCGCCTCCCATAAAATATATAAACTCTACCTTGTCGTCGTCTTTGAGTGTTGTCTCTTCAAACTTAGTTCTTTTTAGAATCTGTCCGTTAAGCTCGACTGACACCATATCCGGCATCTTTACATTCTCCTGGACCAGAAGTTGACTTACGGTCAAACCGTCAGTGATGTTCGTCTCTTTGCCATTTACAACAAGATTCATTTTGTCTCCTTGAAAGTTCTTTCTATTGCCTGCTGAAAATCAGCTCTTATATCCTCGAAATCCTCAATACCAACCGAAACTCTAATCATATCATCAGAAACGCCCATCGACTTTTGCTCATCCGGGGAGAATTCGTGAAATATAGTAGAGGCAGGATGTATCACCAGGGTCTTCGCATCACCAAGATTCGCAAGATTCTTTGCCAGCTTCAGCGAATCGATAAATCTAAAAGCCCTTTTCTTATCGCCAAGGCCAAATGTAAGCAGTCCACCGCCACGGCCGTCAAACAGCTTTGCAACTCTATCGCTAAACTTGCTGTCTGTAAACCCCGGATAGTTCACCCAGGATACTTTCGGTTGAGCTTTCAGAAATTGTGCTAATTTCCTTGCATTTTCGCCGTGTTTGACCATTCTTCCCGGCAGAGTCTCCAGGCCTTGCAGCATCAGAAACGAATTCATCGGGGCAGGACAGCCGCCAAGGTCTCGATAAATCACGTTTCGCAAATACGCCAGAAAAGCCAATTGGCCTACTCTTTCGGACAGCTTTTTAATATCGTCAAACGCCCCTTTTCTCCAGTCGTAGTTTCCGGTATCGATTATTGCTCCGCCAATCGCGGTGCCGTGGCCGTTAATAAACTTTGACGTCGAGTGAACAACAATGTCAGCACCAAAGTCTACAGGCCTGATAAGAAAAGGCGTAGTAACGGTATTATCAACAACCAGGGGTATGTTGGCCTTATGAGCAATTTCAGCGATAGCCGGTATGTCCGGCACATCCATTCGAGGATTGCCAATGGTCTCGATAAAAATCAGCTTTGTCTTATTATTGATCGCATTTTCAAAGTTGTTGGTATCAGCTACATCCACCAGGGTAGTTTTCACGTCGAACCGCCCTAACGTATTTTCAAACAGAGATACTGTGCCGCCGAATATGCCCGTTGCAGCGATTATCTCATCGCCGGCTCTGGCCAAGCTCATCACAACTGATGCGATAGCTGCCATGCCGCTGGAAGTGGCGATGCAGCCGATGCCATCTTCAAGTTGTGTTAGCCTTGCCTCAAGAGCGGCAGTAGTTGGATTCGCAATCCTCGTATAGATATATCCGGGTGCTTTGCCACCAAAGATATCGGCAAGTTCCTGAGCAGTCTTGTAGGCGTAAGATACGGTTTGCCAAATCGGCACCGCCGTTGCACCGGTTTCATTGTCGCCTGCAAAACCTCCATGTATAGCCAACGTATCAGCCTTCACTATATAGTTCCCCTTTCTGTTTCCATTTCAACCCTTCCGCAAAGCACATAAGAAATCTCTAATTAGTATCTGTTGCGGAAAACAAAAATAGACGATGTCACCCCTGCGAAAGCAGGGGTCCAGAGCGAAAAAGCTGGATTCCCGCTTTCGCGGGAATGACAAATACTGTTTCCGCAACAGTCCACAGGACACCTAACGGTGGAACCAATTTCTAATGACTTGTGGTCGTTGTTTTTTCGCATTCCTCGGTTTCTGCTCATCCTGTAAATGTTTCACTGCAAGATAGTACTCAATGTATATTACTTTTTTCTGCCCTTATCACGGCACACAGGGCAAGTTCATGGCCTGTTCGAGCATTACGTCCGGTCCAGAGGATTCTTGGGTTACTGAATCCCTCCGAGCTGAGAAGCTCGAGGAAGTCGTTCTGAGGCAGTGCTCCACCTATGCAGCGAAACCAGTCATTGATATTCTTGCGTATTTCTTCCGGTAACGGAGCCTTCAGTACGATTTCGGCAAAGATGGTACGGCCTCCAGGACGTAACACTCTGGCAACTTCTCGCATAACCGCAGTTTTATCCGGGGACAGATTATAGATACCGTTAACCGCAACAAGATCGACTGAGCCGTCAGGCAATGGCATACTGTCCGCTGGTGCGCACAGAAATTCAACATTTTGCACGTTGAGCGTCTCCATGTTTCGTCGGGTTTTGGCAATCATGTCCTCAGATATATCAACACCATAAACCTGGCCCTCGGGGCCGGTTGCTTGAGCATATAAATAGAGGTCAAGCCCTGCCCCACAACCTAAATCAAGAATCTTTTCGCCGCGTTTAATATCGATATAAGGTTGTGGATTACCTGCCCCTGTGAACGACTCCCACATTGAGGCAGGCAGTTTATCCAATAATTCACTGGAATAGCCGACACTTTCCGCAAACTTCCTCCCCACAGGGAAATTGAACTTTGCCTGCGGATTAGAAGCTACCTCGCTGTATTTTTCTTTAACAGCCTGTTTTATCTCTTCCGGAGTCATTCTCTGTAAGTCAGCAGCGGGATTGGCTGCCGTTGAGCATGAGGCGCCGCTACTAAAGCCTACTTTCGATAAAAGCTTTTCCAGAAAGCATATACCCGTCAACCCTGCAAAAATCATCATTGCCGCGGCAAAATATGCCAACGGTTTGAAAAACAGAAGTCCCACGAAAACAATTATTCCCATCACAATTCTCGTAAGATTCAAAGACTTCATTTTTGTTTTCCTGCTAACGATAAAAACGCAAATTATTTTCTATATCTGGTAATTAAGTAAAGGTTTTGTGTGAATGCCGCACTCACCGCCGCATTTACTTGTCCCAATCCATCTGCCTGCCCGCTCGTCAGCACCCTGGGCGATTTTTGTGCACGGCCAGCAACCGAGGGACCTATAGCCTTTGTTGTAAAGCGGATTAACCAGGACCCTGTTCAATGCAAGATACTGCCAAACCTCACGTTCATACCAAATAAGAATGGGATTGAGCTTAATCAAACCTTTGTCCAGCTCTTCTACTTCTTTGTAATTCGTACGCGTTCGGCCTTCGGTACAGCGAAGACCTGTAATCCAGCACTTAACATTCATTTCTTGCACAGCTTGTCGCACGGGTTGTACCTTCAGAATTTCGCAGCACCTGTCCGGATCGGTCTCATAAAGCTTTTCCGGAATCTTTTCATCGTTGCTGTAAACCTTCAACTCCGGATACCGAGCAACTTCTTCAGACATAAACTGTTTCGTTTCCTTTGGTTTGAACCTTGTAGTAACGATGAAGCCTCGAATTTTTGGGCTTACACGTTTTGCAAGATGCCAGATGACACTCGAGTCTTTGCCGAGACTATTGGCAACTACAAGATTACCGTCGAATTCTTTATAAGCACGATCTATGAGATCCAGCGAGCGTTCGACTTTCTCTGCAAAATTGAGCTTCTCAACAAGTTCTGCAGCATTATCTGTAACTTCTTGAATTAACATAACCTTAAATCTCCTTATAGCATAGCTGTAACTAATGTGAACTGCTATATTTCATATTCCGGTCTTCTTAATTTTCCAAATTTCACGCGAATCCAGAGCCGTTCGTGGAAATAAAATGCACCGATTTTGATTACCGTATCCAAAGCGCCAATTTGCGCCGCCAACTTAAATTCCTGTGTAAGAATCCAGGCGACTGCGAAAGTAACCACAGTGCCACCGGTACGCCACGTTATGGCCTTCATTATACTTCTAAAATGCGATTCCACGAGTTATTGCTCCTTTATGGTAATATCCCTATAGTAATACTGTAAATACTTGGTAAAAAAATACAAGGTCAGTAAAACCCTATCCTTTCGTCCTAAGGACTTGTAAATAAATTATCTTCCATTTTTGGCTGGCTGCGGCTACGGCTGGCGGTGTCCTGTGGACTTGCCAGCCTTGTCCTCGCTCAGCCAAAAACGAAACCTAATTTCTTTACCAGTCCTAAATGCAGTAATTTGGCACACATTTCTCTCTCTTAGCCTGTTCAAATTCTACCATGTCAGCGAAGGTTTTGTTCCCGCAAACCTCAGTGACTGCACTATTTACCTCCTGCCAAAGCTCTTTGAAGGCCTCGTTTCCAAAAAACGCTGTGTCTCCATTGTCTTTTATGGCTTCTGGAGCCACTGAAATTGCGCCCTGGATATATTCAATAACTTCTCTGACCGTCAGAGCTTTGGGGTCCCGGGCCAGCATATAGCCGCCTTCATTACCGCGTCTTGATTCGACAAAGCCGCCGTGTTTGAGCTCGTTGAGAATAATCTCCGTAAAACGTGGCGATATCCGCTGAGCATTAGCTATATCGTGCGTTTTAATCGGCTTGCCGGGATTACGCCGGGCAAGCTCAAGAATAGCTTTTAAAGCATATTGGCATTTCTTCGATATTTTCATTATACAAATATATCCTCACTATATCAATCGGAATACTATTCTATCGACATGAATGTTCAGTGTCAACCATTTTTTTAGGAAAAAAATCAAAAAAACTCAAATATTCTGAAAGATTTGCGATTTTTCCGGTTTTTTTACTGATGAAGATTGACAAAAACGTATAATATACTACTAATACAGTAGGAAATAACGAGAAACTAATAGTGAAACTTTCGACTCGAACCAGATACGGGATACGGGCAGTATTGGAATTAGCTGAAAATTACGGCAATGGGCCTTTAAGACTCAAAATTATCGCTCAGCGTCAGGAAATATCCCTCAAATATCTCGAGCAATTGATGACCGTTCTCAGGTCAGCAGGATTTGTTAGAAGCATCAGAGGCTCCAAAGGCGGGTATTTGCTTGCCAAAGCTCCAGAGAAGATTACAATAAGCGATGTTTTTCATTGCTTGGAGGGATCTGTGGTTACAGTAGAGTGTGTTGAAAACGAAAGTTACTGCCCAAGAACAAATGATTGTATCGCCAGGCAAGTTTGGACCGAGGTGCACAAAGCAGTTATGGGAGTTCTGCAATCGATTACATTGCAGAATCTTGTTGACAGGGCAAAAAATAATAAAGGATTATCAGATATAGGGTTTGAAAATGAAAAAGAACAAATTAACCTCCAGGAAAATGGAAAAACTAATTAGTGAAATTACCCATACGTATAAGGGCGATTCCGGCATAAATTTTATCGATGCCTCTAATTTACCGCACCGGCAAAAGACTTTGGAAATTCTTGATTTGCTAACCGAGGTGCTTTTCCCAGGCTACACCGGAAAAAGGACGGTAACAAAATCAAATATCAATTTCATCATCGGTGATATTCTGTGTCAGGTCTATACTGAGCTTTCCGAACAGATAGAACGAGCTTATCAATACCAGTGCAGAATAAAGAAGTGCGACGGCTGTGACTGCCGGACAATGGCAGAGAATGCTACACAACATTTGTTGACACAACTTCCGAGAATTAGAGGGCGGCTTAAAGGTGATGTCGGTGCGGCTTTTGACGGGGACCCGGCGGCAAAGTCTTTTGAAGAAATTGTGATAAGTTATCCCTGCATCATGGCAATTGCAACGTATCGCATCGCCCACGAGCTGTACGCCAAACAAGTACCTTTAATTCCACGGATAATGACCGAGTGTGCTCATTCCAAAACCGGTATTGACATACATCCCGGAGCAAAGATAGGCAAAAACTTCTTTGTTGACCACGGCACGGGCGTTGTAGTCGGTGAAACATCGGTTATCGGTGACAATGTCAGGTTCTATCAGGGTGTTTCATTAATCGCCATCAGTATTCCTAAAAAAGCCCAGAGCATAAAAAGTGCCAAGCGCCACCCCACGATTGAAGATGATGTTACTATATATGCTGAAGCGACGATACTTGGCGATGTTACTATAGGCAAAGGCTCTGTGATAGGAGGAAATGTGTGGATCAGAAACTCCGTTCCTCCTGGTACGACGGTATCGATGGCAAAATTTGAGTCACTATATAAGCACCATAAACATAACAAGCATCATAAAAATATATGATAAGAAAAGCACAGGAGCGGGCAGTTGAGAAACAAGTTAGTTGAGAAGATTGTCAGGTTGAAGCAACAGCATAATGCAGTGATACTTGCGCATAACTATCAGCCGGGAGAGATACAGGACATTGCTGATTTTACCGGCGATTCTTTGGGATTGAGTATAAAGGCAGCCGAGACTGATGCTGACGTAATTGTCTTTTGTGGTGTGCAATTTATGGCGGAGACCGCTGCTATTCTCTCGCCCGAGAAGACCGTGCTTTTGCCGGACAAATCTGCCGGCTGCCCAATGGCTGATATGATAACTGCAGAACAATTACGCAAGCTGAAACAGGAACACCCTAATGCGATTGTAGTTTGCTATGTGAATAGTACCGCAGAGGTCAAGGCCGAGAGCGATTATTGCTGTACCAGTGCCAATGCGGCCGAATTGGTAAACTCTTTGCCGGAAGACAGGCCTGTTATTTTTGTGCCGGACCAGCATCTTGGTCGGTTTGTTGGTGAAAGGACCGGCCGAGACCTTGTGCTTTGGCCCGGTTATTGCATAACGCATGTGATGATAACCGAGGACGATATTAACACTGCAAAGGCAAAATACCCGGATGCGATTGTAATGGCACATCCGGAATGTACCGAGCCGGTCAAGGAACTATCGGACGAGTTGCTGAGCACCGGCCAGATGCTCAAGTTTGCTGCAGAAAGCACAGCGAAACGGTTTATAATAGCTACCGAGACAGGAATAATTCATGCCTTGAAGAAACAGAATCCCCAGGCCGAATTTATTGCAGCCAGCGAAAGGGCTGTCTGTCCTAATATGAAAAAGATTACCATAGAGAAGATTGTCTGGGCACTTGAAGATATGCAATACAAAATATCTGTACCTAAAGCAATAAAGGAAAAGGCGAAAAAAGCCCTCGACGAAATGGTGGGGATTCTACCAGTGAGATAAGAATGACAGAGGTTGG
>JADFJC010000010.1 GCA_022566315.1 Planctomycetota bacterium | reverse complement strand
ACATAGTCGGCTGCGGTGGTGTGAACTATAAAGGGTTTCATCTTCAAAATGGCGGCTTTGATTTGCTCAGAGCTCAAGCCCTCCAGCGTTGGAGACCAGGCGTCAAAAGCGGCTTTGACATTGGGCAGATTGACTTCGCTGAGAAGCCAGTACATCATATCGTGGTGGACTGCGATATCGTGATGATTTTGTACGGCAAGGGTAACGCCATACTGGGCCGCTTTTTGGCCGGCGAGCTTTAATCCTTCGACGACCATAGCATATTGTTTGTCAAAAGGTATGCCGGGACGTTCGTAACCGGTGAATATCCGTACCATATCGGTCCCCAAATCACTCGCCAATTTGGCCAATTCTCCGACGTAACAGGCCTGAATTTCCACATTGGGGATTCCGGATTTATCAATCCCCGCCGTAAAATCCGTATATCCGGCCAGGCAGACCAATTCGAGGCCGAGCTTCTCGATTTTGCGCCGCAGGGCCTTTCGAGCAGCCGCATCGTAATCTAATGGAGAGACGTGAGGCCTTTTAGCCACCAACATCACGCCGTCAAAGCCAAGCTGTTTTGCTTTGTTCAAAAACTCATCGACACTTAACCTGGCCTGGCCCCGCCAAAAACCGGCATAGCTGACAGAATGCAGACATGTCTTTACCTTAAAGTCCTTCGGATTGCCTGTCGGGGTCTTTTGCGAAAACACCCCTTGAGAAAAGAACAATATAATCATCAAAACAAGACATAATTTACGCATAGTTAAACTCCTTTCAAATGTATCCGATAAAACTGTTTGCTTGGCACCATTTCTGTTATGAGCTTTGCTCTTTATCATTCAGCGTTACTCCTTAGCAACCCTCACTGCAAATTTACGCTGTGCCCCGTTTGCACGGGGCAAGCTTGCCCCCGCGAAAGCAGGGACAGCTTTACCAGAAAAGGCTTTTGCAAAATGGCAAAACTTTGAAACAACCCTAAAAAGGGCTTGACTGTGCTGCGAATGGCTAATACTATATCGGCAAATCAATACTATGTCAAGGCGATTGTGGTTTTTACTATTGCATACGTAAGTGTTTATCACAAGGAGTTGCAATGGCCTCCATCATTGTAATGACAGGTGCCCAAAAAGGTAACTATTACCCACTCGGCCATCGGACAAATGTAGTCGGCAGGGATGAAGGACTTTTGATACAGATTCTTGACGAGCACGTCTCCCGCAAGCACATGCAGATAGGTTTCGACAAAGACAAGGGGCAGTATTATGCGCTCGATATGAAGAGCAAACACGGCGTATTTATCAACGGCAACAAAATTGATAATGAAACGGCTTTAGCTGACTGTGACCAAATCCACATCGGCCAGACCGACCTGCTGTTCACAGAAAAAGACTTCGCCGACGGTGAAAGTGCACTGTCCTACTACAAAAAAGTCGGGGAGCGGGTCCGCCCTACAATGATTGATTGAGATATTCGGCAGTCAAGAAATCATTCTTCTTTTTTGGGCTTTAGCAGGCTTTTTAGTCCTTCGGTAATCCCCTTACCAATATCTTCCGTACCCTTTATAATCTCTTTGCCAATACCTTCTCTGCCTTCTATGATGCCCTTGCCCAGGTCTATAGTTTTACCCAGAGTCGAGGTTATCGTATCGACTATGTCTTTGGGCAGGACTCCGACGCCCTGTTCGGCTACGCCATTGGCGATGGCTAATAAAATCCTGCCTGACAAAGCAGCGGTATCCAACTTATTGTCACCACCCAAGTTGGTCATCCTGATAGGAGAGAGTTTCAGTGTAATGGTGTCGGCCTTTCCGGGAACCGGCAGCAGCTTTACTTTAACCGTTATATTGGAAATCTCAAGAACGTCTATATGCAGTTTTTTACCCGATGTTTCAGGTTTATCTTTATCTTTTTGGCCGCTGGAAATTGTCTTTATTACATCCTGGAGGTTGTTGCCGGAAATGCCCCGCTGTTCAAGAACTACATTTACGCCGTCGAGTTTGATTTCTCTTATCTTAACAACATCACTTAGAAGTGACTTTACATCAACTTCGATTTTAGCGTTTTTTAATTCGAGCAGTTTTTCGTGCTGATAACCCGGCGGATTGTTAATCAAAAGATTTTTCAAGGTGAGCTTTCCAGCCATAATCGAAAGGTCAACGTTACCTACGCTCACCCCGACATTTAAGGTTTTAGTCGCTGCGGTCTCAATCCCCACCCTTACAGCATAGTCGGCAAAGAGATTAACGGCCACCACAGCGATAACAACTAAAATCAGAATTGCTAACAGAATAACCCGCAGGGCCTTGAGCGTCTTTCTCATCTTTCAAGCCTTTCAAATATTCCGTTCACAAACCAGTAAAGTTTGTGCCTGTGAAAGCAGGGGTCCAGAGCGAAAAAGCTGGATTCCCGCTGGAGTTTATCCCGCACAAGATGCGGGGCGGGAATGACAAATATGGATACATACGCTTCTCCGTAAGTCCGCTTGGGGACGCCTTACGGCGGAGTCCTTAGGACTAACAGGCGTACTGTTTCCGCAACAGGAATTAAATACTTTGCCGGGTAATTTTTGCGCCGAGGGGATTTAGTCTTTCTTCGATTTTTTCGTAGCCGCGGTCGATGTGATAGACCCTGCTGACAATAGTAGTTCCCTCAGCAGCCAACCCGGCTAAAACCATTGCCGCCGATGCCCTCAGGTCCGAAGCCATCACCGGAGCAGCTATTAATTTTTTTACGCCGGCTACAATTACAGCCGGGCCTTCTTTGCGCAAATTCGCTGCCATTCGGTTCAATTCTGCAACGTGCATAAACCTGTCGGGAAAAACCTTTTCGATTATGACGCTATTGCCCTCGGCAAGTGATAAAAGAGCCATAAACTGAGCCTGCAAATCGGTGGGGAAACCGGGATATGGCTGAGTGGTAATATCGGCAGGTCTGATGGTGTCTCTGCGGGTAACGACACAACCATCACCTTCGGCATCAACCGTTACGCCGATATTCCTTAACCTGTCAACGACTGCCATCATATCGTCGAGCCGACAGTTTCGCAAATGCACTTCGCCTGCGGTTATGGCGGCGGCGACCATAAAGGTTCCAGCCTCGATTCTGTCCGGAATTACCTCAAACTCAACAGGCTGCAGCTCTTTTACTCCTTCGATAATCAGTCGAGGTGAGCCAATGCCTGTTATCTTCGCACCCATTTTGTTCAAACAGTTTGCCAAATCCGTGACTTCCGGCTCACAGGCGGCCGATTCGATAACTGTACGACCTTTCGCTAATGTTGCAGCCATTAGCACATTTGCGGTGCCCAGGACGGTCGAGCCGAACGGCCCACCCATAAAAATATCTTTTCCTCTCAAACCATTCGGCGCTTCGGCGATGATATAGCCGTTTCTAAGCTGGATTTGTGCACCAAGCTCCCGCAGACCCATGAGATGAAGGTTGACCGGTCTGTCACCAATCGCGCATCCTCCGGGCATTGAAACCTCCGCTCTGCCGCATCGGGCCAATAGCGGGCCGAGTATGCAAATACCAGCTCGCATCCTGCGGACAATCTCATACTCGCCCACCGGATTATCAATCACCGTCGAATCTATGCACAAATCACCGTTTGGGCCTCGGGTTAGCTTACAGCCCAATCGACCAAGCAATTTGCCACATACAGAGATATCAGAAAGATGAGGCACTGCTTTAAGAAACGATTTGCCGGGGGCCAAAATAGTAGCAGCCATGATCGGCAGAGAAGCGTTTTTTGAGCCGTTTATATTGACACTGCCGGAAAGTCGAACCGGCCCTTCGATGTGAAATATGTCCATAATCTATTGACTATTTACTATTGACTATTTACTATTGAAAGTGCCTAAAGTGACACATAAGTGTCATCCTGAGGCGAAGCCGAAGGATCTGGCCAACAAAACAGAGATTCTTCACTTCGCTGCGCTTCGTTCAGAATGACAGCAGAGCTGTCACTTTAGGCACTTTAGTATGTCAGTTGTCAATAGTCAATAATGGAAAATAGTCAATGGAATTCGCTGAGACCATAACTGTAACGAATCTTATTTACCTGGCGGGGCTAATACTATTGGCCCGCTGGCTGCTCAAAACATCTCTGGGCGCAAAGGCTTTAGCCGATTCCGTGCCCCGCCGAAATAATATGCCTATTTATCTGCCCTTCGTGCCACTATTTATCTGGTTCGTAGCTATTTCACTCACTGCATCAATTGGGCAAAAACTGTTCGGTGATTTACAGGGTTGGCAAAATGATTTTTTAGACAATCTTATTCTCTGCATCGGTGAACTGACGGCGATAGCCATAATTATTTTTTTAGCCAGAGTCCACTTCGTCCGACGATTAAAAGGTTTCGGCCTTAATGTAAAAACGATTATCAAAGATTTTTTTGTCGCTTTTGTGAATCTGCTCGCTGCCTGGCCGCTCATAACGGCGGCGATAATACTAACGATGTTCTTCGGCGAGCTTATCTGGGGCCAGGAATACCAAATGCAGCAACATCCGCAACTCAAACTGATAACGGAATATTCGCAATTACCGCCTCGAATATTAATTATTGTCGTTGCTGTTGTAATAGCACCTTTGCTTGAGGAGATGTTGTTTCGAGGGTTCTTCCAAACAATGATACGCTCATGCCTCGATGCTCATCGCTCGTCGCTGGTCGCTCGGGTTACGGGGCACGGGGCACCACCGCAAGGTGTCCTGTGGAGAGCGACGAACTGCTGGCTGGCGATTGCAATAAGCTCCGTGTTATTCACGACAATACATGCAAACACCGGGCATTGGCCGGCATTATTTGTGTTGGGTGTATGTTTAGGGTATGCTTATGAAAAGAGCGGTTCTTTATTTCGACCCATTTTTATCCATTCATTTTTTAATGCAGCCAGTATAATAGCAACCTTGAATCAATAGCCGGCCTTTGATAAAGGCGGTGGCAATTGCCGGGATATTTTGGACAGGAGGACAATTATGCACAACCAAACAAATTATCAACATTTGAAAACCCTGATACTGCCCAGCCATATCCTCTGTATTTCTCTGGCACTTGTGTTACTTAATATGATCGGCGTCAGGGCTGCTCAAGCATCGCATATAGTCAGGTCACCCGACGGAAATGTAGTTGTTACGTTTGATGTCAGGGACGCTGGGAACCAACGCGGCTGTTTGGTTTACGGTGTAGCATACAAGAACCAGCCCATTGTTGTTGATTCACGTCTGGGACTTGCTATTAAAGATGCACCAGCCCTGGAAGCCGGCTTTAATATTAACACTATCTCCAGCAGTAGTAATAACAGCATATACTCGCCCGTTTATGGAGAGCGAAAAAAGATTCGTGACCACTACAATCAACTCGTTGTAGAGTTGCAGGAAAGTAACCAGCCCCATCGGCATCTTCGACTGACGTTCCGCGCTTACAATGAAGGCGCAGCGTTTTGCTATACCCTGCCGGAACAAAATGCTCTGAAAAGCTTCACTATCTCAGCGGAAAAAACGCAGTTTCGTTTCACCGGCAACTATACAGCCTGGGCTGTATATTCCGCCCAGGGTCAATATAGTAAGGTGCCGCTCAGCAAGGTTAAGAGCAATTGTGAGAGACCACTCACCATTGAGATTAACGACGGCCTTTTCGTGTCGGTGGCTGAGGCACGATTAGTTGATTATGCGCGAATGCGCCTTTCGCCGCATAAGGGCCAGCCATACACGCTGGTAAGCTCGTTGAGCAGCGAGGTCAGTGCAAACACGCCGTACACGACACCCTGGAGAGTTATTCTCCTTGGCGACAGCCCGGGTCAGTTGCTCGAACGCAATTATCTCATCCTGAACTTAAACGAGCCTTGTGCCATTAACGAGACTTCCTGGATTAAGCCCGGCAAAGTGATCCGCGAAGTTACTTTAACCACTAAGGGCGGTAAAGCATGTGTCGATTTTGCAGTCGAGCACAACCTGCAGTATGTCGAATTCGACGCGGGCTGGTACGGCCCCGAGTATAGCGACCAATCCGACGCCACTACTATCTCTGTTGACCCGAAGCGCTCGAAAGGCCCTCTGGATTTGCACGCAGTTTTAGATTATGCAAAGAAGCGCGGTATCGGAATTTTATTGTATGTAAATCGCAGGGCGCTGGAACGTCAGCTCGATGACATCCTGCCGCTATACGAAAGCTGGGGCGTCAAAGGAGTCAAGTATGGTTTTGTGCAGGTCGGCTCGCAGCAGTGGACCAAATGGCTGCACGAAGCGGTTCGCAAGGCAGCTAAACATCATCTTATGGTCGATGTTCACGATGAATACCGACCGACAGGATACAGCCGAACGTACCCAAACCTGATGACGCAGGAGGGTATTCGGGGCAATGAGTGCATGCCCACGGCGGACGAAAACCTAATTCTACCTTTCACGCGAATGCTTGCCGGGGCAGGCGATTACACAATCTGCTATTACAACAATCGTATCAAGACAACACACGCTCATCAGTTGGCGGCCTCGGTAGTGTTTTATAGTCCGTGGCAGTTTTTATTCTGGTACGATAGACCATCATATTACCGGGGCGAGCCGGAGATTGAGTTCTTTGACCACCTGCCGACGGTCTGGGATGACACCAAGGTGATTCACGGGAAAATCGGTGAGTATATTACCATCGCCCGCAGGAGCGGTGACGAATGGTATGTAGGCAGTATGAACGGGCTAAATCACTTGAAGCTAAAAATTCCGCTTACCTTTTTGGAGAAAGGCAAACAGTACTTAGCGCACATTTATTCAGACGCCAATCCCGGTGACGAGACGCGCACACACGTACAAATCAACCGTTATATTGTAGATTCTTCTGTTCTGCTTAATGCCGATATGCCCCCGAGTGGCGGGGCGGCAATCAGAGTCGTCCCGGCTACGGAAAAAGATGTAAGCAGGCATCACAAATACGTCGATAAAGCAGAATAATGTCGAACCAATAGTCTGTTCTTAATTACCGGCAACTTGGAGATAACCGCAGGGAGCGGTGGTTCGACAGGCTCACCATCCCTGCCTGCCGGCAGGCAAGGCTGAGCGAAGTCGAAGGATTGCAAACGATAAGGCATTTCAATCAGCCGCTTATGTTAAATTTAGCTTTCTCACCGGCCTTGATTAGCCCCGATACATCGGGGTCAAATTCTCTGTCACCGAAATTGCGGAGGACAAATTTCGAAAGAGACAATCGGCCATGTAAAACCGATAGCTCAACTCGAATATCTTTCCCTCTCTTTTTAAGAGAACAGGTTCCCCAGGCATAACCATTTGACCAGAAGAAGCTGCCATCCCGGGCAGTAAAAGTCATCGATTTTTCTACGCCGGAATAACCAAACCCGGTCATTGCAAGCACAGCCGCCCAACTGGTCATAGCGCGGGCATAGTGGTGGCCGCACTCAGCCTCGTCGAATGGACTTCGCTTGCGGCCATCGTATCTGTCGCGGATGTTCCTGATGCATTGAAGGCCATCGTCCACCTGGCCTTCGTACAGCATACCTACAGCCGCGGTGTACTCGAAGCCTGTCATTACCTCGGTGAAGTATGGAAAAGGATTCTTCGGACGATTCTTCGGATAGCTGGCCATCAGCAGCGCCGACTCGTCACCCAAAGCAAAGCTCCTCATACAGTTAAAATGCCCGTACAGGCCATTCCTGAGATTGTACTTCATAATGCTGAGCAGCGTTTTGCGGACATTGGACGGCTTGAGCAGGTACCCAAGGTCGCACACGTGAGCCATATACTGGCCTACAAGCTGGTCAACAAGACAGCCCGAGCCCAACTGGTAATCAGGTTTGGTTGGGTCTTTTGCTCCCATTCCGATGAGCAGACTCGGGGCTATCTGCGACTTGTCCTTTGGCGGGCGAATCTGGTGCTCGTAGTACTCGCCGTTGAAAAGATTGTTATCTATCCATTCTTTGCCCCGCTCAAAGAGGTCCCGGCAGATAGCGGCGAAGTCATCCTCGCCGAGATAACGAGCCATCTCTTCCGCCGCTCTTAATGCCCCTAAATACCACACGCCCATCTGCGGATTGGGACCATAGTACTCCACATCCATCGTATTGTGCTGACAGCCTTCCATCACGCCGTCGCGGTCGGCGTCCCAGCCGCCTTTAATCCAACAGAACTCCAGCGTCCTTTTTACGTGCGGCCAAAGGTCCTTTAGCATGTCGTCATCACCGGAGAGCTGCCAGTCGCGGTACATCTTCATAATGCATCCCATTTGACCATCGGCTGCGGCCTTGCCAAAAGCCTGCGCACGTTCAAGTGGTAAGTTAACACGAAAACTCATCAGCCCTTTGTTATCCGTAGCATGGGCGAACTCGACCTCGCGCATCGACTTAGCCAGCTCACCGAAAAGAAAAGCGGTAGCCTGCTCGTAGTTCCAGACGTGGGTACACGAGCCGTGGCAACAGCCCCTTCTGTTACTGGAACCTTCCCAGCCGTAGAATCGTCCATCCTCCGTGCGAAAGCAGGTTTGGGTTCGCAGCGTGCTGATATTGAAAAGAGCCGCCTCTTTCACTACCTCTGGTAAATCGCTCCGGCAGAAAGTCCGCACAAAGCTGACGGTCGCTTCCTCCAGCTTTGCAAGTTGCGGTGCAATCTTCTCGGCCACGTCCCAGGCATCACTGTATTGTGTGGTATAGTAATTGCCGATACGGTCCTGCTCGTTTCCTTTCGGCGTCCAGGTATGACGGTTAGGAAAGTGCCAAGTGAGTAAAAACGTTATCTCTTCTGTCCCATGCGGGGACAGCTTTACCTCGACGGCAAGTGAAGCCATTGGTGTATCTTCACCTGTGGCATCACGCTCCTGGAGTTTGCCGTCATCACTGAAGTCATCCCAGAAATCGAGTGCCGAACTGCCCCAGCCTTGTCTAATCCAGGCCGTGCGGTAGCTAACGCCGGTCTCGGTAGGGGTAGTCAGCGCTATCGTGCCCCACTGCTCTGCTCTCGGGGCCACACCTTCGGAATCCATAAAGATACCCTGCACATTTTGGCCTTTGCGGAAGTGGTTACGGTTGGCCTTTCCGCCGCCGGCTATCAAGTCACCTTTCCAATCTTTCGTCTTGCCCGAACCGTCTATGCCGATGAAGTTGGGCATACTGCCGCAGACAGAGGCGGTTACCGACTTGTCGGTCTTATTGTGAAGCACGTACCGCAGGACAGCTATGGGTATGCCGCTGGCTTCGGCGTCGCCGGGTATAAGCGGGTTGAACGCCTTGATGCGCACGTCAACCGGCATGTCCGAATCAGAGAGCATCACCTGTCCAAGAGGGTAGGCAGTCGCGAACGAACACTTACGGAACCGCGGCAGGCCGTGGTTGGGCACCGTACTGCCGTGGCTGTCTTCGTAATCCGACAGCCCAATCGGCCCCTCGATTGCCCTGGTTGCCGTTTGTCCGTCGGCCGTTCTGGTATATAGTGCAAAGAACGGACCCGACCGCCCCCTTAGCGGCACAAACCCTTTGGCCGCGCAGTTCATAATCTCCCAGTCGCGCAGGTCGCCCCGCCCTCCCAAAGAAACGGTTCCTGTGCCGATACCACCTAATGGAAGAGCAATTCGGCCAAGATGGTCCTGGTCGTAGCGTTTTAGAATCGGCCACTTTTGATAATCAAAACTTCCTGTCCCTGCCCGAACTACTGTTACCTTCTCCCTGGCAAATAATTCATTTTCGACTGGCTTGGCGGCAGTCTGTCCCTTACCCCCCAACGCACCGGCAATTGATCCCGCAGCTACCAGAGAAGTATTATGCATGAATTCTCTTCGTGAAAGCTTATCATTCTTCATAGGTTCTCTTCCTTTCAATTCGAGTTGGTTTTGGGATTATTGTCCGCACTCAACCGGAATTCGCCATCCTGCAACTATCACCGTTGAGATTAACAATAACCTTCTCATAATGTTCTCCTGTAAGCGGAATAATTAAAGGCATATCTACTGTTTCCGTCAATAATTAAAAATTTTTCATTTTTTGATTTTTTTTACCTATCAGCGTTCTTGATTGAATTTGATTGAAAATGTGTTAAAATAGGTAAGTTAGAAGTCAGAATCTGTCATCTTAATGGAGACCAGATTAGACGTTTTGGACAGTGTTTTTTTCGGTTTTGATTTGAGAGTGGGGGTCAGGGTTGACGATAGAGAGGTATTGTAGAAAATTGGTTGATGATGTCAATAAGGAGAACGAATTATGAAACGATTGGTCTGTTTACTGGTGATTGTTTCGATTGCGTATGCGGGTTGTGCAGATAAAAAACCGAGCAAAGTCACCGTGATACATCTCTTGCCTAAATGGGAATCGCCGGGCGATTGGGAGAGCAACGCAGTGTTAAGATTAAAGAATGCGAGGTTGGAGATGAAGCTATCCGAAGGCAAAAATATGCACAAGCAAAAAATAGCTGAGCTTGAGGCTGCACTAGAATTCCAGAGGGCAGTGTCAAGAGCAATTCTTGCGAAGTTGGAGAGGGAGCAATCCGAAGCCAAAATTATGCACAAGCAAAACAACACTTTGCTGGTCAAGATCGATGAGCTTGAGACTGCGCTGGAGTTACAGAGGGCAGAGAAGGCTTTGCTGGTAAGGACAGCTAAGCTTGAGGCTGTATTAGAGTCTCAGAGGGCAGTGATAGAAAACTTAAAAAAAATACACCAGTTGCACGAGACTACATTAGAGTACCAGAGATCTGCGCTAGTAAGCTCGTTAAAACTATGCCGTCTGTACGAGGCAAAAATAGAGTCTCAGAGGGAGGTGGTAAAGGACTGTGGATTCCGAGGGACGTGGAGGTTTTAAGAGGCTGGCCAGCATCAGGGCCACGAATAAGACAGTCAAAGCAATGGCGTAGGCCTGCCAAAGCGTCTTTGATTTGGCCTGGGCCTGTAGATAGCCAAGGCGTACCCAGTCGGTTTGCGACAATGGGACAATTTGAGAGTCCGGGACGTTGCAAAATGGTTTTCCTGCTACGGCCGGTTCCACTGCTCAATCAACTTCTGGATTTTTTCTCGATTCCATCTATTCGACTTGGGATAGTCCTGGTTGGCTTCAAGCTCGTCAATGGACGGGGTCTTTGACGGCACGCCATCAGGCGGTACTTCGGCCCCGGCAATCCACACCAATGCGTTGAGTACAAGTTTACGAAAATCGTTGTGCGCCCAGTTCCTGTGCCAGTGTGCGCCGGTGAAGCCGAAGCCTCGTCCGCCGTCCGGCCGTTCGTAAGCCCAGGCCACGTGCTCGGGCATACCCATTCGCGCTCGAACGTGCGGGTTGGCACCGTGCGCGTCATTACCTTTTCTGCGAGTTCTATCCGGCGGGATGGCAGTGAGTATCGGCGTTACGTTTTTCATATTCTCAGGGAAGCGCATGTGATAGTACCACTCGTCATCTATTGCAAAGGGCTTGACGCCGCGAGTGATGGGGTGCTCAGGCAGTTTCTTGAATTCAGCTTTCCAGTGCGGATTGACCGACCAGAACGTCTCGAAGTATCCGCCGGTCCAATCAAGCATATAATCGCCGGGCTTGCCCTTGGGTACTTCAACTGCATAGTGGATAGTGGCTATACCCACACCCTTTTTGGCAAGCTTGTCCATCTGCTCAAGGTGTTTCATAACTACATGCCCTCCGCCGCCGTCACAGTAAATCGCAATCGCATCGGCATTATCGAAAGCGGTCGGGTCTTTGGGCCAGCCGTTAAGGTATGCCGTCGTATAAACCTCTGGCATATTTTCGTTTAGCATTTTTGCCAGCAGTAAGCAGCCGGCGTTGTGCTCGTGGGCACCATAACCGTGGCTGCGCGGGCCGGCTACCAAAACTATCTTTTTCCTTTCCTGCAATTTCAACCGCTTAAGATGAATGTCTTTGAACTGTACTGTCATCGGCGGTCCTGAGTGCAACTGCAGCGCCAGCACACCCGAAAGCTCTCGCTGGCTGCGGTCGTTATCAATTACCTCAGCAGTAACTTTTCCGTTGAGCTTAAGAATGATATGGCCGCCTCGGGCGATGATGTGATATTCGTTCCAGCCGTCCTTTTTGATATTGGTAAACAGACTGTCGGAGTCCCCGATTGGCGTGCGGGTCATCTTGCCATCCGAGCCAATAATGGTTTTCTGTCCCCGCGCGGCAAGCATTCCTCGGCCGTGCTCGTCATAGAGCGCTCCTGCCCACCGACCACCCAGGTCGATGTCCGCCTGGTATCCGATGGCGTGGCCGTCCTCTGCGACCCGGCTGCGAATCTGAACGCCGGAGTTGGCCGCCGGTGTTCCGCTGATGCGGTATTTCAGCTTCAGCTCGAAGTCGTCCAGCTCGCCCAACTGCCAAACCAGGAATTGATTCTTTTTCACCGGATGCTGCTGCGTGGAGCGAGCGGTGATTGCACCATCCTGGACCGACCAGTAGCTCATATCCGGAGCTTTGAAGCCGTCGAGCGTTTTGCCGTCGAAGATGGACTTAAAACCGTCTTGCCCGGCAGCGGCACTTGCAGCAAATCCCAAAAGACCACACAAAATCACATAAACAAGTTGTGCACGAACGTTACGCATAATTATCTCTCCTCAATATTACCCTCTTCCTTTTCGGTCGAGGCTCTTTTTGTTTCTGTTAATCTACCTTGAGTAAATTTTTAGATAATAGAAACTCCTAAAGTAACTCGTCGCCGTGCCGGCGACGGCTAAACAATATAGTAATCTCTAAAAACTTTTTACAGGCAACTTAATCTTTGAGTTTTTTTAGCCTGCGGCTTGCCATTGTTCTTTAACAAACTTCAAACCGTCTGTATAGACCTGCTCTCGGTCGGGGAAGAAATCCCGCCAGACACGTGTGGCGGCAGCGAGGTCCGGCAAAGCCCGTCCGAACGCCTCAATGACCAGCCATCCATCGTAACCGCCTGAGCGCAGTGCCTTGAAAGTGCCGGGCCAGTCAATGTGTCCTTTGCCCGGCGTGCCGCGGTCGTTCTCGCTGATGTGCACATGCTTTATCACGCCGATATGTTTACTAATGCATCCGACAGGGTCCTTCTCTTCGATGTTGGCGTGGAAGGTATCGAACAGAACGCCACAATTAGGATGGTCAACACGCTGGACGTAATCCGCTGCGTCAGCCATTGTATTGAGAAAATAGCACTCAAAGCGGTTGAGTGGTTCCACAGCCAGGATGAGGTCGGCCTTGGCGGCAAGCTCGGCTGCCTGGTGGTGAACCTCAACGGCACGCTGCTTTTCTTCTTCGGTTGGGGCCTGACCCGTGAAGACGCCCAGCGGCTGATAGAAAGGTCCGCACAAAACTTCCGAACCTAACGCCTCCGAGCAGTCGATTGCCCACTTTAGGTGTTCAGCGGCTCCTTTACGGTTAGCAGCATCGGCACTAACCGGGTTGTGCTCCTCGTCCGGGATAACCGTTACGGATGTGCAGGTCAGGCCTTTGTCCTTAATCGCTTTACCGACCTTTTCAAAGTGTGCGGGCTGGCCCTCGAAAAGAGGAATCTCGACGCCGTCATAGCCGACTTTCTTGAGCGTTTCCAACAGGGGCAAATCCTTTTCGGTAACATGCGTGGTCCACAACAACATATTAAATCCGACTTTCATTGCAGTTTCTCCTTAAGTTCAGAATCTTTTAGTAATTGATTAGTGCGCGGCTGCTGAGACCGGCGTCAGCCCGGCTGTCCAGGCGCAGCCTCGCCGCAAAAGCTCGGCAGCAGGTGGATTCTCAATCGCTTTTACATCGTGGCCCAAGGTGCAATGAAACACCCGACCTCTGCCGTATTTGAACACAAACGCCATCGGGTAATCCTTGCCGTCCACTTTGGAACGGGCGGTTGCGAGCAGGTCAATGGGTCTCTCGCCCGCAAGACACGTGTATAGTTCATCATCGGTTTGGAAAGAGGCCATCCCCCGCGTAATGGGATGTTCCTTATCGACAATGTCCACGCGGAAAGGTCCTCTGGGGTCATGTCCCCTGAGGTTTGGGTCCCAGACCCGGCCGGCGAGATTGCGATATTTCGGCCAGTCCCGAAATGCACCACAGCCAAAATGCAGAATAAACAGGCCCTTGCCATCATTGACGAACTTCTGCAGATTCGCGCGAGCCTGTCGGCTGGGCGTTGGTTTTTCCCAGCTCATAAAGTGCACTACCACTACGTCGTAGTCGTGCACCTTGTATGTCCCAAGAAACTCCGGCTGTTCTACCACATCTACCTCCATCCGTGTGTCTTCGCCGAGGACCTCAGCCAGCGCCGGAGCTGTCTGCCGCCAGTTGTGAGCCGGATGGTCGATGCCGGTAACTATCAGTACCTTCTTACTCGGCGCTTCGCTTTGGCTTTCTACCAAAGCTGTCTGAGTCAAACCGCAACCGGCCATAAAAATGACCAACGCTCCAAATACCGCTGCGAACTTCATAATCCATTCTCCGTAACAGTTTTGTTCGGTGGGCTAAAGCCCTCCCTACGAAACTCCGGTACGAAACCGAATAACGTCGCCGTACCGGCGACGGCTAAACGACCGCCCCCCGGCACAGGTCCGGGGGCTAAACTAAATATTATCTTGCAATATAACAGGTTATGTCGGCGGCTGTCAAATCCTATTTTTCACGCGATTACCTCTTTCTAAATTGTGGAGCAGGAGGTTGCATATCTTATTTCGATGTGGTATAAGGACAAGAAGTTAGTTGGAAGTAACAGGTAATCAGAGGTTAATAATCAGTGATATGGAAACAACAGAATTAAAATCAGCGATATCAGAGCTATCGGCCCGGGTTGCGAAAATCCGGGACTGGCTTTGACTTGTCCAACAAGAAATCCCAACTGCAAAAGCTGGAAGCCCGGATGTCCAAGGCGGGATTCTGGGACAATCCCGATGCAGCCCAGTCTGTGGTCTCGCAGTTGAGCTCGCTTAAATCAGTCGTTGAGCCGGTGGAAGAAATACAACGCGAGGTTAAAGACCTTCAAGAGCTGTTCGAATTAGCGGCGGCTGAATCGGATAAGGATGAGCTGGTACAGTTGGCCGAGGACCTGGGTGCACTTGTCAAAAAGTGCGAACAGATCGAATTAGCCGGGTTGTTATCCAGACCGGAAGATATGAAGAACTGCTTCTTTAGTATTCACGCCGGCGCAGGAGGAACAGAAAGCTGCGATTGGGCGAATATGCTGCTTAGAATGTACACGCGGTACTTCGAGGCAAATAAATATAAATTCCAGGAGCTTGATATCACGCCTGGAGAAGAGGCGGGAATTCGTTCGATAACACTGCGAGTCAGCGGGCCTTTTGCGTTCGGCAAGCTCTCTTGCGAAACCGGCGTGCATCGGCTCGTTAGAATAAGCCCATTTGACTCACAGAAGAGGCGGCACACGAGCTTTGCCGCGGTGGACTGCGTTCCGGAATTTGAGGACGACATCGACGCTGAAGTAAATGAAGATGACCTGCGAATTGATTTTTATCGTGCCAGCGGGGCCGGGGGTCAGCATGTGAACAAGACCAGCTCGGCGGTACGGATTACACACGAGCCGACCGGTATCGTAGTGCAGTGCCAGAACGAAAGAAGCCAGCATAAGAACAAAGCTCAGGCGATGAAGGTGCTCAAGGCCAGATTGTATATGCTCGAGCAGCAAAAACGGGATGATGAGATTGCAAAACTGTACGGCAATAAGGGCGAAATCGCCTGGGGAAGCCAGATACGAAGCTATGTTCTGCAGCCTTATCAAATGGTCAAGGACCATCGAACCAGCTTCCAGACAGGCAATGTGAATGCGGTGCTGGATGGAGAACTCGACGGATTTATCGAAAGCTATCTGCGGCATCGGGCCAAAAACAAGCAAAAGTAAAAAGTGAAAATAAAGGCCAGAAAAGATGAAAAAGATTATTGATGTTGAACTAAAAACACGGAAGGTTGATTTCAGCAAGTGTAAAACAAACCTGCTTGCAGTAGGGCTGTTTTCAGACGCTAAAGGGCTGGATAAATTAAATGCACAACTCGACAGTCAGCTTGATGGTGCAATCGAGCGATTGATTAAGTTGGGCGATTTCAAACCAAAAGAGGGAACCAGTGCAATCGTTTATGGCAACAAGAGCATAGGAGCCGAAAGGGTCCTGCTGGTCGGCTTAGGTGAAAAGAAAAAAGCAACACTTGATACGCTCCGCAAAGCAGCATCCAACACGGCAAAAAAGTCAGTGGAGATGAAAATAGAAACTATCAGCCTGGCGCTGCACAAAGCATTCGGCGGGCGATTCGATTTATCTGCAATGGGACAGGTTTGCGCGGAAGGGGCATATTTCGGCAGCTATCGCTATGATGAGTTTGTTACTGAGAATGAAAACGGACGGGCGGATTCGCTTAAAGTTGAAGTGATTGATTCAGACTCGGCGAAAATGAAAAAAATAAACAAAGGTCTTTTGAGCGGGCGTGCTATCGGTAAAGCACAAAGCTATGCCCGGACCTTATCAAATCGGCCTGCCAATGTAATAAATCCAGCCGAGCTGGCCGCCGCCGCAAAAGAGCTTAGTCGTGGTTCAAAAAATTTGAGCTGTACCGTTTTTGACGAAAAGCAGATGGCTGCAAAGGGTATGGGCGGGGTGCTTGCAGTCGGCTCAGGTTCACAAAATAAGCCGAGATTTATTGTTTTAAAATACAGCCCCGCCGACAGAGCTGCAAATCGTCAGCCAACGGTTGGTCTGGTGGGTAAAGCGATAACTTTCGATTCCGGCGGAATAAGCATTAAGCCGGCAGCCAATATGGACCAAATGAAATTAGATAAAAGCGGCGGTATCGCAGTATTGGCAACAATGAAAGCAATAACAGAGCTGGAGCTGCCGGTCAATGTCTATGGGATAATCCCATCGGCGGAAAACTTGCCGAGCGGAACGAGCTATCGACCCGGTGACATTATTACAACCCTCAGCGGCAAAACCGTTGAGGTGCAAAATACCGACGCCGAAGGCAGGATGATACTGTGCGATGGTATTAGCTATGCCGTCAAACAAAAATGCGATATTATCATTGACATAGCAACATTGACAGGCTCCTGTATGGTTGCTCTCGGCAAATATATGGCCGGACTGATGGGCAACGACGAGAAACTGATAAAGCAATTGCAGAGGGCCTCAAAGGACAGCGGTGAAAAGGTATGGCCAATGCCGAGCAGCGATGAGTACGCAAAAGAGATGAAGAGCAAGATAGCCGACCTGAAGAACATCGGCAGCAAATGGGGCGGAGCCTGCACGGCAGCAGCCTTTTTGAGACAATTTGTCGGCGATACAAAATGGGCACATCTGGATATTGCCGGTATGGATATATTCAGCAAGCCAACCGAATTTTCAGCGGAAGGCTCAACCGGATTTGGTGTTCGGCTACTTACCACTTATCTTATGAATTTAGTTGCAGGTTAAAGAAATGGCCAAAAAAAGCAAGACCATAGATACCGAGAGAATCAGAAAAGCGGTTAAGGAGATACTCTTGGCGGTTGGTGAAGACATTGAGCGCGAGGGCTTAAAGAAAACACCGGAACGGGTGGCAAGGATGTACACTGAACTTTTAGGCGGGATGCACGAGAATCCTAAAAAGCATCTTCGCAGCGTCTTTACCGAAAACTACGAAGAAATCGTTCTGCTGCGTAACATACCATTTTACAGTATCTGCGAGCATCATCTAATGCCGTTTATCGGTTCAGCTCATGTTGCCTATTTGCCTTCGGGAACGGTGCTTGGTGTCAGCAAATTAGCTCGTATTGTGGACTGTTTTGCCCGGCGACTCCAGACACAGGAAAGGCTTACATACCAGATAGCTGATTTCATAATGAACAGCTTAAAGCCACAGGGTGTCGCAATTGTGCTGGAAGCTTCACATAGCTGTATGACTATTCGTGGCATAAAGAAGCCCGGCTCGGTAATGGTAACATCGGCACTTCGCGGAATATTCAGAAGAGATCCAAAAAGCCGAAGTGAAGTCTTGAGCCTGATGCATAACGGCAACAAGTAAGGGATTTTCTTTATGCATAAGCTCACCAGGTGTGTGCGGTTTTCGATTAATCCTTTTCTGTCAGAAGAAAATGAAGGATTCAATTCATTTGTATCTAAGCCGGCCGGTGAAGGACTTTCAATATTCTTAGAATTATCTGTCGAAGTGGTCGGTGAGGTTGAACCGGCTACGGGATTTGTTGTTAATGTAGCTGATATTGAAAGAGAAGTTCGCGAATTCGCGGTGCCGGTTTTTGCCGAGCGAATAAGACAGGATTTTCGTCGGGCACAACATATCGGTTTTTTCGCAGTGGCTGAACTTCTAAAATCAGCATGGAACAGATTGACTGATAAATTTGGGCCGGCTCAGTTAAGCAAATTGAGCCTGAAGCTGAATCCTTTCAGGAAGGTAGCTATAGAATCGAGAGATTTGGAGATGGTTTATTTTAGTGAAAAATTCGAATTTGCAGCGACGCATAAGCTCTGGAACAACGATTTCTCCGAGGAGCAGAATCTCAAGGTTTTCGGAAAATGCGCAAACCCCGCCGGTCACGGCCACAACTATATCGTTGAGGTTACGATAAAGATGCCGATAAACGAAAATGGTTTCCATATCAGCGATTTTGAAAGAGTAGTTGACAATGAGCTGATAAAACTCGTTGACCATAAGAATTTGAATGCCGACGTTGACGAGTTCAGCAAAACCAATCCCACCGTTGAAAATATTACAGCTTTCGCATGGAACAGACTCGTGGGCAAATTCGGCCAGGTGGCTCTGCATTGTGTTACCGTCTGGGAAACCGACAAGACATATTGCTCATATTACGGCCCAAATAACAACGAATAATATAACTCCTAAACAAGGCCCAACCGGTTCATCCGAGTATTATTAGATTGGGAATTACGAATTTATCGGACTTCAGGGATGTATAGTTTTCAACATAAAATCGGCTGTTAAGCATCTGCCAAAGCTCTGCGCTGCAGGGTCAACGGCTACTTAGGGGGCATGTCTTTGCTAAAGCTATGTTCTTTATCTGACGATACTTATGATGTAAGAAAGCTGTCGGTCAATCCGCTCCAAGCGGCTATGACCGTAAGGAAATGGTTTCCACAGAAAAATTAGGTATTACAGTGAGGCTGTATTTGTCCTTATGTGCAGCCGACGGGGACGGAGTCTAATAAAAATTTACTATTTATTGTTGACTATTGATTATTTTTCCCCACATTAGAAACTTTGTGAAGACTTTTAAAGTCGCTTAACAGTGACCAGAATTGGGCAGAAATAGTCGATAGACTCATTACGTATTGAAAGGCAGGTCGATTGAAAGCGTTTATTACAGGCGGGGCAGGTTTTATAGGCTCTCATCTGGCGGAACGGCTGCTTAAAGAAGGCAATAAAGTGCTCGTCATCGATAACCTCAGCACCGGCAGTTTGAAAAATATCGAAAGTTTCAAAGAGCATTCCGGCTTTGAGTTTGTTGAAGGTGATATCCGCAATGCTGAACTGATGGAACCTCTGGTAGGGCAGAGCGAAGTGATTTTTCATCTGGCTGCGGCCGTCGGTGTTAAGTTGATAGTTGAGGACCCGGTACATACGATAGAAACCAATATCGGCGGCACTGAGATAGTGCTGGATATAGCCAACAAATTCGGCAAAAAAATCCTCATCGCTTCAAGCAGCGAAGTGTACGGCAAAAACAAGGCGGTTCCTTTTTGTGAGGATGATGATATTGTGCTCGGCAGCACGAGTGTTTCCCGCTGGTCGTACGCCTGTAGTAAGGCGATAGACGAATTTTTGGGCCTGGCTTTTTATCAACAGTATGGATTGAGCGTGGTAATCGGCAGGTTCTTTAATACAATTGGGCCAAGGCAGACAGGCCAGTACGGGATGGTGGTGCCGCGATTCGTTCAAAGGGCGTTGAGGAATGAGCCGGTCCTGATATATGGGACGGGCAAGCAAACACGATGCTTTTGTTATGTGGCCGACCTTGTCGAGGCGATTATCAGCCTGATGAATTGCAAACAGGCGGAAGGCAGGGTATATAATATCGGTTCGAACGAAGAGATTGCTATCGAAGACCTTGCTGATAAAATTATCGAAATGACAGGCAGTAAAAGCAAAAAGCAATTTGTGTCCTATGAGGTCGCCTACGGTAGGCCCATTGAGGATATGATGCGGCGTGTGCCAAACGTCGAGCGAATCAAAAAAACTATCGGCTGGGAACCAAAAACAATCCTGACCGAAATGCTTCAAACTATTATTGATAGCGAAAAACGTAAAATGGACTGAATATTATGAAAAAGGCGTTGATTACCGGTATTACAGGGCAGGATGGCTCGTATCTTGCCGAACTGTTGTTGGAAAAGGATTACCAGCTCTGGGGTATCATGCGGCGAAGCTCGTCGTTTCATACAGGCAGAATTGACCATTTGTATAAAGACCCGCACGAACAGCCACGACTTAAATTGATTTATGGGGATTTGACTGACGGCAGTAACCTCTCAACAATTATTAACGAGATTAAGCCGGACGAGGTCTATAATTTAGGCGCACAAAGCCACGTTCGGGTAAGTTTTGATATGCCTATCTACACGGCTGATACGGATGCTCTTGGAACGCTTCGGCTATTGGAAGCAATCCGTTCCAGCGATAAGCCGGCTAAGTTTTATCAGGCCTCCAGCAGCGAGATGTACGGCAAGGTCATCGAAACACCGCAAACAGAAAAGACGCCGTTTTATCCGCGAAGTCCCTACGGCTGTGCGAAGGCGTACAGCTTTTGGCAGACAGTGAACTATCGAGAAGCTTACGACTTGTTTGCATGTAACGGGATTTTGTTTAATCACGAATCGCCGAGGCGAGGCGAGACATTTGTTACGCGAAAAATTACACGAGCGGCAACGAGAATTAAACTGGGCCTGCAGGACAAGCTCTATTTGGGCAATCTGGACGCAAAACGAGACTGGGGTTTTGCCGGCGATTATGTCGAAGCAATGTGGCTTATGCTCCAGCAGGACAAGCCGGACGATTATGTTGTGGCCACAGGCGAAAGCCATTCGGTCAGAGAATTCGTGGCCGAGGTCTTTAGCCATCTTGACCTTGATTGGCAAAAGTACGTCGAAATCGACCCTCACTATTTTAGGCCGAGCGAAGTTGACTACCTCCAGGGCGATGCGAGCAAGGCAAAAAAAGTTCTCAAGTGGGAACCGAAAGTAACCTTTAAAGAGCTTGCAAAGATGATGACCGATGCTGATATGAAAATCGCCGAGAACGAGAAGATTATTAAAGACCACCAGAAAACAAAACAATGAGCAGTTTTTTTGAGAACAGACGAGTTGTTGTTACCGGCGGCGCCGGTTTCTTAGGCGGCTTCGTTACTGAAGGGCTGCAAAAACGGGGCTGTAAGAATATCCTTGTGCCTAAGATTGAAGACTATGACCTGGTTAGCATAAATGACATAATTCGGATGTACGAAGATATGAAGCCGGATATTGTTATTCACTTAGCTGCGGTCGTGGGCGGCATTGGCGCCAATCGCGAACATCCGGGCGAGTTTTTCTATAAGAATTTAATGATGGGCGTTCAGCTCATAGAGCAGGGCAGACTACGAAACATTGAAAAGTTTGTCGCGATTGGTACGGTTTGTGCATATCCGAAATTTACGCCGGTGCCGTTTAAGGAAGAAGACATTTGGAACGGATATCCGGAGGAGACTAATGCACCGTACGGACTGGCCAAGAAAATGCTGCTTGTTCAATCGCAATCTTACCGGACTGAATATGGTTTTAATTCGATATTTCTTCTGCCGGTAAATCTTTACGGGCCCGGCGACAACTTTGACCCCGCCAGCAGTCACGTGATTCCCGCATTGATAAAGAAATGCGTCGATGCCATTGACAGCGGCACGGACTATATTGACTGCTGGGGGACAGGGAACGTTTCGCGCGAGTTTATTTATGTCGCCGATGCTGCTGAGGGGATTCTTTTGGCGACAGAACATTACAACGGCTCTAAGCCGGTCAATATCGGGGCCGGATTTGAAATGAAGATAAAAGAGCTTGCTGAAAAAATCGTCGAGCTTACCGGCTTCGCCGGTGAAATTCGCTGGGACAGTTCCAAACCGGATGGTCAGCCGAGGCGGCGGCTGGATGTCTCAAAAGCTAATAAATACTTCGGCTTTAAGGCCAAAACCCCCTTCTATGAAGGTCTTAAGGCGACAATAGACTGGTATCGAAAGCATAAAAATGAATATCGAATATCGAACAAGGAATGATGAAAGAAAATAGTTCACTTCGACCCGGCAACGCTGGGTTTCGATCGATACCCGCCGTTGGCGGGTCGAAATTCCCTGTTCAGTATTCATTATTCATTTCAAATATTTAGCCCCACGTTTTACGTGGGGTTCCAAGTATTTTCAATAATGTTCAAACGATTCTTTATATTACTTTTATTGTTGTGTAACTGTAACCTGGTTAGTGCCAGGCAAAACCTGGCGCTACGCAAGAGCTACACACTCTCGCCAAAACCTAATTATCATTTGTGCACTGATAAGTCCGACCTAATTCAACTTACCGACGGCAGGACATCCGGCAGTCAATGGACGAACAAGAGCACCGTAGGCTGGCAGAAAGCCGAACCGGCTGTGGAAATTGTGATAGACCTCGGTAAGAAGTCCGCTATTTCTGAAGTCCGTATCCACACCATTGGGGGAGGCTTTGCGGACGTAGAGTTTCCTGAATTTGCCGCTGTGTTGTTGAGTGATGATGGCCGGGAGTTTCGATTTGCCGGATTAGTAAGTAGTAAAGATTTGGAAAACGTCCGAGCACGCGGCTACCGCGGAGTCTCCCGCACAATGAGCGTTCGGGATATAAACGCCTCGGGACGATACGTCAAATTAGTAATAAGGCCAAAATGGCGTTACGTATTTCTTGACGAAGTAGAGATATTCGGCGATTCGTTGCCGACTGCAAAAAATATCAAACTTCGGAACGACCTCGAAGCGTTTACGAGTTCTGAAGAACTACTAACAAGAATTTACGGTTACCTGCAGTTGCGCGAAAACGCTGCCGCCATGCTCAAAAGTGTCAAAGAGAATCGCTCAAAGCTATCCGGCCAATTCAGTGAGAAAATGCTTTCTGAACTTGAAAGACAGGCCCAAAAAGCAGATACACCTACAAAACTGCTTGCCATAAAGGAGCAGGTAGGCAAAACCCGAGCCGGAATATACAAGGCGGTGTATGGAAAGCCATTTGTGTGCCTGCCGGCAAATCCGATGGAGATTGTATTTGAAAAAAAGATGCTCCTTGGCGAAAGCGCCAAAGACATAAGCGTTCAAATGTGGCAAAATGAATACGAGTCTGCTGCATTTAACATTGTAAACTGCTCTGATGAGGAGATTACAATGGCCGTTTCTATTTCGCCCTTGCTTGGTTCTGCCGGTAAGAAAATAGACAGTAACAGAACGTTCACGGTCAGAAGAGCGATATACGTTAAAGGCAGTACAGTCGGTTCAATAGCCGATGCACTTGTTTTGCAGGCGGAACGTCCATTTATTTTGCAGCCGGGCGAGCTAACACAAATATGGTTGACGATATTTAATCCGAGGTTGACGGCCGGCATTTATAAGAGCCGTGTCGGCGTTTGGGCAAAGAGCGCAAACGGCAAAAACCTGCCGATAGAAACTATTCCAGTTACCATAGAGGTTCAAAAGCACAAATTTCCTGAGAATTTTGCCCTTAATACGTGCAACTGGGCGTATTATAAAGTTGCCTCTGCGGCCGAGATGGCTGAAGACCTTCATAATCATCGTATCAACGTTTATACTGTTCCTCCACAGGACCTGCCTTTTCTGCGATTTTCATCGGACCGGCCCGGCGTTGTCAGAAAACCAAATTTCGCAAATTTAGATAACGCTCTTCAGTATCACAATTACGCTAAGACATATCTGCTTTGTCTGGACTTCAATAGCAGCAAGAAAGACCACGGCCGATTCGGAAAGGTCAAATGGATGACTCCAGCTTGGAAGGTAGTTTTTTCACAATGGCTGAAAAACCTGGTAAAACATCTCAACAATGCCGGCGTCAATTACGATAAGTTTGCACTATATCCGTTTGATGAGAGTCTGTGCGATGATTTTTATAAACTGGCTAAACTAATCAAAGCCACAGACCCAAAAGTAAGAATCTACGCCAACTCCTTTGGCAAAGGCCCTAAAGATTTTATGCGATTTCGAGAGCTTATCGATATATGGTGTCTTCAGGACAGCCACTGCGAGCGACACCCCCAATGGCTGGAGCAGATAAAAGACTTCGGAAAGCAAGTCTGGACCTACGAATGTTTAAGGCCAATGAAAGCCAAAGACCCTTATTCGTATTATCGTTTGATGCCGTGGCGTGCTTTTAAGAGAGGTCAGACCGGCGCCGGCTTCTGGATTTATTATTACGGACTTAATTTTGAGACCGGTGCCGTTCCCTGGGATGATACTCTAAAGCCCCAGGGCTTCTCCGGCGTTGTTTATGGCAGGGGAGGCAGCCCTGTACCGAGACCTGCCGAGAATATCGTTCCGTCACGGCGTTGGCAGGCATGGCGAGAGGGAGTCGAAGATTATCAGTACCTCTATGAATTACAGCAGGCGATTAACAAGATAAAAACAAAAGACCCGGCAATGGCAAACAAGGCCCAGAAAACCCTCGACCGCCAGGTCAATCGGGTTTTGAATAATCAACGCGACAAAAATATTGTGTATGAGGCCAGAGAAATCTTGTCAGATACACTGCTAAAATTAACAAGTCAGAAAAATTGACCACAACAGGACACACTTAAACAATAAAAGCTTGGCTTATGGAGTTTCATTACCAGCACGCACTATTACCTGATGATAATAAAGTGCTCAGAGATATTAATGAAGCATCAACCAGGCTTCTGGGTAAATTAAGCCATATAGACATCAACCTTCCGGATGTATCGGATGCCGGCAGGAAGTATTTCGGCGACCAGGTCAGGAACATAAGAAGCACATTGCGGAACTTCTCGTATATTTTGTCCTGGTCAATTGCATACAGCGACGTTCCCTACGACGAATTTGTTTTCATAGACCACGGCGGAGGTGTTGGCATACTGTCCTTGTTGGCTAAAGAGCTTGGCCTTGGTACGGTCATATACAATGACCTGTGGGCTCCTTATTGTAAAGATGCTCAAATTATAGCCGAGGCAGTCGAAGCAGACCGGGCGGACCATTACGTTCTCGGAGATATGGACGAACTGGTTGAGTTTTTGAAAACGAATTCAATCTGCTGTAATGCATTGGCCTCCTACGATGTAATTGAGCATATATATGATATTGAAACGTTTCTTTTGAAACTTTCTGATTTGTCGGCCGGGCCGTTTAATATCGTGATGGCCTCCAGTGCAAACCCGTTTAATCCGTTGATAAGAAGACATCATATTGAATTTCAGAGAAAAGCCGAATACGGCGGCAGAGAAAAAGAAGAAGGTTGTCGGGAAGACTATCTTACAAAAGCCTACATTACTGTCCGGCAGGAAATTATATCTAAACATTCTGCTTCACTTTCGGATGAAGATGTCCAGCGATTAGCAAAGGCCACAAGAGGCCTGATTGAGCCGGACATCAAAAAGGTAGTCGATGAATATCTTAAGACCGGAGAAATCCGGCAAGAACCAAACCATCCGACAAACACGGTCAACCCTCACACAGGCAATTGGGCGGAACGTCTTCACAACATTGAGCATCTAAAAGAAATCCTTTTAAACGAAGGTTTCAAGGTGGATATTCTTGCGGGATATTATGCAAATTCAAAAAGCAATCATCCGCTCAAAAGATTTATGGGTATTGTTCTAAATCCCTTGATACGAATATTGAAAAGTAAAGGTCTGTTCATTGCGCCGTTCTACACAATCTATGCGAACAAAAGCGGCGCAAGCGAAAAAAATATCTGATGTCGTTACGAAAACGGATAATAATTAACGCGGCCTCGAACTGGGCCAGCATGGCGGTGGCCGCGGTAGTTGGGCTGGTACTGGTTCGAATTATATTGCGCGACCTTGATGCAACCGGCTACGGGGTATGGGCTTTGCTGGCTACGGGACTGCGCTATCCTATGATTTTCGAGAGGGCATTTGTATTAGCTATAAACCGTTTCGTGGCTTTTTATCGCAACGACATAAAAGAATTAAATCGTTTTGTCTCAGCATCATTTATGATACTGACGGCGTTGGCGGTTTTGACTGTCGTAGCTGCGGTACTGCTGTCCTTCGTAATCTCAGATATATTCTCGTCGGCGATTACCGCTGAATTTGCACGCGATGCCAGGATTACGTGCATACTGGTTGGTATTACATTAGCCTTCAAGATGTTAGAGGCGAACTTCAGCGGGACATTACAGGGTTGTCAGTACTACACTAATTATAATGCTGTTGTAATTACAGCTAATCTGCTCCGGGCGGTCCTTACAATAGGGCTACTTGTGGTTTGGAAGAGTATAATCGCCGTCCAGTTAGCGTTCGGGATTACGGCGGCAATATCTGCCCTGTCGATGTTTTTTGTTGCACGAAGGTCGGTTGCCGGTTTGAGCATTAACGTGCGGCTGATTAACAGAAAAACGCTGCGAGAGCTGTGGCGATATACGTCCCACTCGATGGGACGCTCTGGCAGCTCGATCTTTATGTATAGTACGCTGGCACTATTGGTCGGGTATGTCGGTACTGCCGCGAACGTTGCAGTGTACGATATCGCCTCTAAGATTCCGGGGTTTGTCCGTGGATTTCTGGCGGCAACGCAGGTCGTTTTTCTGCCGGCCGTGACAAGTCTTCACGCAAAAGGCCAAATCGAAACAATAAAAGCAGTCGTCAAGAAAGGTTCCCGTATAAGCTCTGTTCTGTCCTGTGCCCTGCTGCTTTTGCTGTTTGTTTTCACGGAAAATTTTCTGGCTCTCTGGCTCAAAGGTGCCGTCCCGGAAGGCACAGTTTGGGTGATGAGAGTGTTAATCATATCGGTTCTTCCGGGCGGGCTTTTTGAAATATGGCTGCCGGCATTGGTCGGAACCGGACATCTGCGAGGGCTGACCATTGCGTCAATTGCAGCCGCATTAATCGCTATTTTACTGGAACTGGTACTTTTGCGGGGTTTCGTTACCGTCCCTATGGCACCGGCGATAGCACTGGTTATCGTCTTGTGGGCCAAGACGGGAATCTGGCTGCCCTTTTACGGTCTGCAAAAATTAGGGATACGCCCCTTCGAGTACTTGAAAGACAGCTTGTATCAACCGCTGGCGGCAAGTGTCGTTTCGATCATAGCACTGTGGGTGCTGAACAGTGTTCTTTTGAGAGGGAACGTTCATTGGATGGTGGCACTTACATTGTCCACCGTTGTTGTAATGGCAAGTTTCACAGTTATTTCATTGCGGAAAGAGACGGCTGACTTAATTGTCGCAGTGAGAAAAAGATTCGAGGGCAAAAAGGAAAACTGAAGATGAAGGTCCTTGTTATTAATCAATGCTCTACCAACAAAGGTGACAGGGCCGTCCTGTTTTTCGTGCTCAGAGAGCTGGCCCGCAATGGTGTTGACCAAATCACGGTATCGGCAAGTAATCCGGAATACTGGGAAGACAAACCGGACTTTCCTGATGTGGGTGTGCGAGTTATCCCGTGGGGATGGGATACTTCCCGCAAAATAGGTGTCGGCTTTTTGGGCAAAGTAATTCATCGAGTACACAAGGTGATACTTAAGCGACGAATTCACTTCCCCTTAGTACGTAACGCCTTGATTGCAGGCAAACGTCCGTGGTATCTTCGGTTCCTCGTCAATAAGCAATTCGCCAAAGCTGTTAAGGACGCTGATATGGTCCTCAGTACCGGAGGTCATCACGTAACGACTATGTTTGTGCCCGATGCGGTTACCCCGCAAATATTCGATATGGCGGCAGCTTTGCTTTACGATAAGCCGTTAGTGCTCTGGTCGCAATCTATCGGCCCATTCAGCTTTAAGCTACCGAAGAACAAATTGATGGTGCAAAAAATACTTTCCGGCGCCTGCCGAATATTTATCCGTGACGAGGCTTCGACAGAACAAATAAGAAAAATGGGAGTTTCCTTAGAGCATGTATCGAAGACCCGCGAGTCTGTATTCGGCCTGTGCGATATTGTGAAATCACGAACCAGGCCCAGTGACCGCGCAGAAGTAATGGGCATTGCCGTTTACGTGCACACACGCGCTAACCAGCTCAAAGAACACGAAGAACACCGGCGCTATTTCGCATCGTTGATTGACCACGCCATAGAGGCCGGATATAAGGTGCGTTTTTTCCCGATGGAACTGCAAGGCACAGACCGCCACTGCATTGAGGCTGTGATAAAAAACGTCGATAAAAAAGAAAATTGCGAAATTGTAGAAGGCTTCCCCGGAACCTCGGACCATATCAACGCCGTCGCACAGTGCAAAATGTTTGTCGGGCATAAGACCCACTCACAAATCTTCTCGTTAGTGGCTGCAACGCCGCTGCTTGCGATTGCATATCATAAGAAAACCGAAGATTTTATGGCTCAGTTCGGACTCGAAAAATATTGCATTACCGATACGCAACTCAGCACAGAGAAATTGATAAAACTCTTCGACGAAATCAATAATAATCTGGACTCCATCAACCAAAAGGAACAAGAGATAGGCTCTAAAACTTGCATGCAGGTCAAGGAAGATTTTGCAAGGATGATTGAGCAGGTCCGCGTGGAAAAATAGAGTGGTGTTAAAACTGCCGAACATAGAGCAAAAAAATCGAAAATCGAAAGAAAATGCTTAGGATTCCTGATTTTTGCACTGTAATCCCACCCTTTTATTTCCGATATTCAGCTTTAGACTTTATTTCCCGACTTTAATCAGAAGCCTTATTTTTAGAGGAACCTGATGGCAACGTTTATTGCAGTACTGTGTTTGATTACGATAGTAATATGTTTGCCGCTGGTGGTCTTGAAGCCGAAGTGGGTGTTTTACATATTCCTGATATCCGTTACGTTCCACAGCATACTTGCCGGCTACATATATAGTGCAGGTAACCTTGGTATGCCCCGCACCTGGTCACCGGCGGACGTCCTGGCGTGGTTGACATTAGCGGCGGCGCTTTTTGTGCCGCGGGAGCGACAATATCGTTCCGGCGTTATTGGAAAATGCTTCATTGTCATAGCATTAGTAACCGCACTTGCGCTGATACAAGGCCTGCTGATGCACACTCAAACCGCTTTTACATATTCGAGGGTGGCGCATTTTGTAGCAGCTATGATATTCGGGCTCAGGTACTTCACAAACTATTCTCGCGCGAATGGATTTTTGAAATTCTCGGTCGTTTTGCTCTTGGCGATGTTTGTCGTACATATTTTAATCAGATTTGGTGCATTCACACCGCGGGCCGCCGAGATTGACGTTCCTACGCAGTTGGGGGGTGAGAGAGGTACTTATACTCTTGTTCCCTTGCTTTATCTTTCATTAGTAAGTATTGCAATAGGCAGACTGGTAAGTAAAGTCGGCTCCATTCCCGTATCTGTGTTTGTGCTGCTGGTCGGCATAGGCGGTATAGTGCTGAGCGAAACAAGGTCAATGTATGGAGCAATGGGCGTGCTCGCAATAGCTTCGCTTTTGTTCATCAAGGGCAGGGCCAGAACTTTGCTTGCGTACGGGATTGCCGGCCTGCTCGTGATTGGTGCCGCCTCTGCAATAGGTTTCGATGTCCTGGGAAGATTTCGAGCCGGAACGACAAGAACAGGCAAGGTCGAAATGCCGAGCCCTTTTCAGAAAGACACATGGAGAGCCATGGAACATGAAATAATCCTTTCAAGTTACAAGCAGGAACCTTATTTTATATTGACCGGCAGGGGTATTGGAGCGCTGCATCCGGCACCAGCAGGGAAAGAACCTCTGGTGGGTTTTTACCATTCAGAGTATTTAGGATGGCTGGATAGATGTGGCTTGCTCGGATTGGTAACGGTGCTCATCTTGATATTCGCTGTTCTTGTGCGGAGTTTCGCTTTATCCAGAAGCGATGTCCCATATATGCAATATTACGGAGCAACGTGCTTCTTATTGATGATAGCGTTGGCGGTAGATGGATTCTTCCATCCTATATTTTCGAATCCCCGTGCCGCGCCGCTGTTGATATGCTTCGCTGCTATAATGGCCAACTGGCAGGACATCTATGCAAGCTTCTATCAGGAACAAGATGTTCTTGAGGAAAGCGAAGCGCATCCTGAGCTTACTTATGCTTAACTCCACAGCATATTGAATGTAACTGGGAGTACCTTCCAAATTACAGCAGGAAAGGAAAAATTACCAATACGCGTATTAATGGTAGCTGGTGCAAGCACAGGGGGCTTATACGCGTACACCGATGCCTTATGCTGCGGTTTGTGCGGAACTGGTGCGGAAGTAACCGTACTTACCAATTCACTGTGGGCGGACCTGCCAAGACCGTTCAGAGTTGAAAGACGTCTGTTTAAGTTTATAGATAAGAAAAAACAGTGGTCGCAACTGCATTGGGCGGCGGACCGATTTTGCAGAAGCCTGATTAACAGCTTGCGGCGGAACCGATTTGCTGTTCGCGAGCATTTCGATGTAGTTCATTTTCAGGGCGTTGGCACTCCGCTGCTGGACCAGTTTTTCTTAAAATCCCTAATACGGCATTTGCCTGTAGTGCTTACCGTCCATGATGTTAAGCCCCATTATGAGCGTTTTGTCAGCAAAGCTTCATTTATAAAACGGAGCCTTCAAATCCCCTATCGTTCGATAGTTCACTATGAGGATGGCAAAAGACAACTGGTTGACCACTGGGGCCTTTGCGCCGACCATATAGATGTAATCCCCCATGGAATTATGCCCCTGCAAAATCCACCGGACCCGACAGAAGCACGGAAAAAATTAAATCTGCCGTCAGGCCGTCAGATAATACTTTTCTTCGGGGCGATTCGTCCAAACAAAGGTCTGGATATTCTTCTTAAAGCATTGGAAATTATCAAATCGCGTAATCGCCGGGTCCTGTTGGTTATTGCCGGCGGTCTTCTCGGCAGATTTAATTTCGAGTCATACTCCGATATGATTAGAAAATACGATTTGTCAGAGCATGTGCAAACCTTTATCCATTTTATTCCGGAAGAAGATGTGGATTATTTCTTTGCAGCGTCTAATCTTGTTGTATTACCCTATTTGAAATTTGAAGCACAGAGTGGAGTATTGCTTCGCGCGTATGCGCACAAAAAACCTGTGGTCGTCAGCGATATCGGGGCGATGGGGGAACTTGTGTCCTCAGATAAGGTTGGTCTGGTTGTCGAGCCTGGTGCCGTAGAACCATTGGCTGGGGCCGTTATAAATGTGTTGGATAGTCTCGATAAGTTTCAGTCCTGCTACGGCCCTGAACTCGAAAGCAAGTATAGCTGGGAGCACATCGCCGAATTGACTATGCTCAGCTACGAAGCAGCCCTCAACAGCAAAAAACCTGGTTGACAGTAGAAATACAATGAAAATAGCATACGTCGTCTCGAGCTTGAAAGTTAGTATGACCTTTGTGGCCAACGAGCTCGAGGCACATGAAAAAGCCGGATGGCAGGTTTTGCCATTGGTTAGTTGCAGGCCGGGCAAGTTTGAAAATTTGTCCAAACTTCTGGTCAAATGGAACAAGCGTGCCGTTTTTCGCCCTAATGTTTTTATACGATTAAGCGTAACTTTACGGGAAATCATTACACACCCGCTTCGTTTCGCAAGAGTCTGCTTTTGGCTGGTAACTTTGCTGGCCCATAGTCCGGTTGAATTTGCAAAAGCAGTTTATGAGTTAACGACTTCCTGTTACTTTGCCGGTCATTGCAGGCGCTTCGGAGCAGAACACATACACGTACATTTTGCCAGCCGGTCTCTTAGCTTAGGCTTGATGATTGGGATGTTGACTGATTTGCCCATCTCCTGTACCGTTCACGCCTTTGACATATTCACCAGAAGTCCGGGCAGCTTACAAACGCGATTAGCCAAATGCAAATTCATAGCTGCTGTTTCTCAATTCAATGTCGAATATCTGCGCAACACTTGTGGCAAATCTGTCGCCGATTTGTGTCGTGTTGTGCATTGTGGGATAGACGTGGAAAAATTCAGGTCTGTTTCTCGTCAACCGGAACCCGGCAGAATAATTTGTGTGTGCAGACTTAGCCCGAAAAAGGGTCTGGACGTTGCGATAAGGGCTTGTGCTAAACTGCGGGATAATAATGTAAAATTCCTGTTCGAGATTGCAGGAGATGGGCCGCAGCGCCAGGCTCTTGAGAAATTAATTGGACGGCTGCATTTAGCTGATAACGTCAAGTTACTCGGTGCCAGGCCAAATGACCAGCTAACGGAACTTTTTGGCCGGTCCTGTGTATTTCTTATGCCGTGTATTAAAATGCCTGATGGGGATATGGACGGCATTCCCGTAGCGATGATGGAGGCAATGGCATGCGAGGTGCCGATTGTATCAACCGGTATATCGGGTATTCCGGAGCTGGTCAAAGACGGCCTAACAGGTCGGCTGGCTCCGGAGAAAGACGCCGATGCGCTGGCACAAATCCTGACAGAGCTTCTTGAAGATATGAACAGAATCGAGCAGTTTGGGAAAGCCGGTCGCAAACGTGTTCTCAAGGACTTTTGTATTTCCCAAAACGCAGCAAAGTTGAGGGATCTAATCAGAAGCTGATGCACATTCTTTATATTCATCAACATTTTGCCACGCCGGCCGGCAGCACCGGTACACGTTCGTATGAATTTGCCCGCCGATGGGTAAAAGCCGGGCATAAGATTACCTTGATAACCGGCCATTATGATATCGGCGGTTTGCAAGTGGACAAGACACTTTACCAGAAACAGACCATAGAAGGAATAAACGTAGTTGTTGTTGGGACCAAATACAGCAACAAACAGTCATATCTGCGTAGAATAACTTCATTTCTGTCCTTTTGTCTTTTGAGCATTTATGCGGGCATGAGGACCAAAGGTGTGGATGTTATATATGCATCCAGCACACCACTGACAGTTGGAATCCCAGCTATGGTCATAAAATGGGTCAAACGTGTTCCTTTTATTTTCGAAGTGCGCGACCAGTGGCCTGAAATACCAATCGAGTTAAATATCATAACCAACAGCTTTCTCATCAAAATACTTTTATGGCTCGAAAAAACCATTTACAAAAATTGCTCTTCCCTAATTACTCTATCGCCGGGCGCAGCGGTGCGTATAAGAGCCGTGTTGACTGAGGAAAAACCGATAACGATAATACCCAACAGTTGTGACATTGATATATTCAGGCCGGATATTGACGGCTCAGCTGTTCGGCAAAGAAGAGGCTGGAAGGATAAGCTTGTTCTTCTCCACACAGGCGCAATGGGCAAGGTCAACGGCCTGGATTTCGTTATCGACGCTGCCGAAAGGCTCAAAGACCATAGCGATATTATCTTTGTGCTAATAGGTGATGGAAATCAAAAGCCGTTTCTGGAAAGCAGGGTCAAAAAACTCGGTTTGACAAACGTGGAAATATT
This sequence comes from Planctomycetota bacterium, assembly GCA_022566315.1. Taxonomy (GTDB): domain Bacteria; phylum Planctomycetota; class Phycisphaerae; order Sedimentisphaerales; family Anaerobacaceae; genus NIOZ-UU13. The sequence continues at coordinate 25,279 of JADFJC010000010.1, read as the reverse complement.
ATCATCCGTACCGAAAGGAGAGCTGTCTGACTTTTATGCTGCGGCTGATATAGGGCTTGTGATAATTGGTAATTTTCCGATTATTGAACACAATTGTGCTAATAAATTTTTCGACTCCTTAAGCGCAGGCAAGCCCGTGCTCTTAAATTATTCCGGCTGGCAAAGAAAGATTCTCGAAGGCAATGAAGCCGGCTTTGGTTGTGATTTGTGCAATCTTGACCAATTCGTTGAAAAAGTGCTGTATCTTAATTCACACAGCCGGCAGGTAGAACAAATGGGACAAAACGCCCGCCGAGTTGCCGTTAAAAATTTCAACAGAGACGATTTAGCTAAACAGGCTCTGGAGTTAATTTCCTCAGTGATATGATTGCTCTGTTGAAAAGTTACAAAAACTGTCATTCTGTCCGAAGGACTCCTTACGGAGAACGGAACGCAGCGGAGTGAAGAATCTCTTTATGACTCAAGAGATGAGATTCTTCGGCTTCACCTCAGAATGACAGTCCACATTTTCAACAGAGTATGATAAGATATGAATGAATTGATATCGAAAATGAAATATGGGCCTTTTTAATATTTGTAAACGTGGACTTGATATTTTCATTGCTTTAGCTGCGATGGTTATTCTGTCTCCGGTTCTGGTCGCGATAGGGATAACCATAAGGCTTAGCAGTAAAGGCCCTGCAGTATTCAAGCAACAAAGGGCGGGGCAAAACGGCAAGCCGTTTGTCTTTTACAAGTTCCGAACAATGAAGCTCGACGTTGCTCCCTTTGGGCCCAGTCCAAAATCCGGCGAAGACTCCCGGCTGACAAAAGTCGGGAAGTTTCTGCGGGAGTCTTCACTCGACGAACTGCCGCAGTTATTTAACATATTGAAAGGGGATATGAGTATTGTCGGGCCTCGGCCGTTGTATCTTTCCCAGATACCAGAGTGGAGCGAGCGGCAAAAAAAACGGCTGCTTGTCAAGCCAGGCCTGACAGGCTTGGCACAAATCCAGGGCAGGGCAGAGCTGACACGTGAGGAAAAACTTGAACTCGACGTTAAATATGTGGAAAATGCCGGCCTGTTAACCGATATAAGGATAATGCTGGCGACTATTACTCAGGTGTTCAGGCGAAAAAGTGTCTATGAAAAAAGGTACTCAAAAACCGAATACACCAGAGGAGACAGAGGACAGAAGACAGAAGACAGAGGGCAGAAAACAGAAGACAGAGGACAGATAATCTGACTTCTGACATCTGACTTCTGATATCTGACCTGGAGTAAAGCTAATGGCTACAAAAACTGCTGCCAAAACCAGATACCTGACAAAGCTCGAACAGATTGAGCAATTAAGCGAGCAGGAAAAAACCGAGCTGAAAAAGGTTACCGGCAGGTTTTCTTTTCGCGCTAATGACTACTACCTCTCGCTGATCGACTGGGATGACCCGAACGACCCGATACGAAACATTATTATTCCGCATTTGCAGGAGCTTGAAGAATGGGGCAAACTCGACCCTTCCGATGAACATAGTTACACGGTTATGCCCGGGCTTGAGCATAAGTATAATTCAACGGCCGTATTTCTGGTAAGCAACGTTTGTGATGGCATCTGTCGGTTTTGCTTCCGTAAGCGAGTATTCATAGAACCACAAAAGGCCTGTTTGCGGGATGTGCCGGCAGCTATCCGGTACGTCAAAGAACATCGCGAGATAAACAATGTGCTGCTGACCGGTGGAGACCCGCTGGTGCTGACGACATCCAAACTTGAGGATATTATCCGACAACTTCGCCAAATCGAGCACATTGAAATAATCCGTATCGGGACAAAGATACCTGCGTTCAATCCGTATCGGATTATCAATGACCCGTCTTTGCTGGAGATGATAGAAACCTACAGCACCGAGCGCAAGAAGATATACGTGATGACACACTTCGTGCATTCCAAGGAGCTGACTGATGTGGCGGTTCAGAGTGTTAACCTCCTGCAGAAAGCCGGTGCAATGATTGCGAATCAGACGCCACTGGTGCGCGGCCTGAATGATGACCCGACGGTTATGGGAGAGCTGCTGAATAAGCTGTCCTACATTGGCGCGACACCTTATTATATTTTCCAGTGTCGGCCGGCACTTGGTAACAAGGCCTATACGGTGCCTATCGAGGAAGGTTACGAGATTGTAGAGCAGGCAAGATCAATGGTGTCCGGCCTTGCCAAACGGGTTCGCTACGCAATGTCGCACGCGACCGGCAAGATTGAAATCCTCGGCAAAACGAAAGAGTTTGTTTACTTCAAATATCACCGGGCGGCCGACGATGCCAACAGTGGACGCTTTATGGTTTTCAAGAGTAATCCCAACGCCTGCTGGCTGGATGATTACGATGAAATGGTGGATGATTATCCAATCAGTTTGCCATAAGAAACGATAGACAGGCCAGATTGTAAACTTCGATTTTCCAGTTGAGCAGGGAACGGTCCAAGACCAATAGATAGCCTCTGGTAAGCCGGGGGCTAATTGTTTATGAACTCACCAGGTGTATGGTAACTAAGATTCAAATAGCTGTTGTATTTGTGCTGCTGTGGCACGGCGTTGCCTTTGCGCTGGAGCCGGAAGAGATCCTTGTGATAGCTAACAGACAAATTTCTGCATCGGAAAGAATTGCGGAGTACTACTGCGAAAAACGAAAGATACCGAAGAAGAACATCCTCTATCTGGCTTTGGGATACAATCCGCGTGAGAGAATCAGCAGGGACGATTATGAACGCTCCCTTGCCTTGCCAATCAGAAGGGAGCTGCAGCGAAGGTTTCCGGGCGAAATCAGATGCTTGGTAACAACTTATGGCATACCTATCAAGGTAGGGCCGAGAGGACGGTTGCCGGGAATGGGAGGCAAACTAAACGAATTAAAGAGGTTTCTCAGCCAGGAAAAGCAAAGGCTTGAGCAACTGGAACAGGATCCTGCACTCGACTCCAAGCAGGTGTCGATTCAGAAAAAACAAATCAATCAAAAAATCGCTCGGATGCAGCTTGAGATTGGTCGGGTCAGTGGCAAAGAGACAAATGCGTCAGTGGACAGTGAATTATCGATGGTGTTGTTGCGGCCCTACGATTTGTATCGATGGCAGCCTAATATGCTAAAGGATGACGTTCTGGGTTTGGGTTTCAGAACGCTTATGGTTAGTCGGCTGGATGGGCCAAGCTATGAAATAATCAAAGGCCTTATAGACAAAGCACTAACAGCGGAAAAGACAGGATTAAAGGGTATAGCTTACATAGATTCACGAGGTATTGTAAAAAAGGATTTGTACGGTCATTTTGACCAATCTTTGCGGGATTTGGCGGCGTTTATACGTTCGAGTACGAAGATGCCAATCAAAGAGGAACAAACAGGACAGCTCTTTATGCCTGGGAGTTGTCCGCAAACGGCTGTTTATTGCGGCTGGTATAGTTTGAAAAAATATGTGGACGCCTTTGATTTTGTCGATGGTGCCGTTGGATTTCATATCGCCAGCTTCGAGGCCCAAAAACTGCGGGACCCGAACAGCAGTACATGGTGCGCTGCAATGCTGGCCGATGGCATCACCGCAACCCTGGGTCCAGTGGACGAACCGTATCTTCACACATTCCCTCTGCCGAAAGCGTTCTTCGCGGAGTTATTCAAAGGCGATTGTCTTGTTGAGGCATACTACCACACAAAGCCGTTTAATTCCTGGCAATTTGTTCTGATAGGCGACCCGTTGTATAGACCCTTCAAAAAATCTTTCAAGAAAGAATAAAGACCAGAGACGCCAAGCTTGAATCTTGACTGTCGTCAGACAAGTTTAGAGCACCCAACTTCAAAGTTCATTATTCGTTATTCGTTATTTGATATTCTCAGTCCTGTTGTCTTGAGTCTTGTGAAATAACGTTATCAGATAGATTATGGTAATGACGGCTGCAATTCCCACAACAGAAATGATTACTTCCCGCAGTCCGAAACCTTTGCCAAGAATCACGGAGAACAGTTTTACAGTCAACAGCAAGCCTATAGGTACAGCTAATGCTGCCATCAGCCATTTGGGCTTAGGGGGCTTGAGGGAGAGGTAAAGATGCATATAACAAATCCACAGCATACTAAAAATTGCGTATGCAAACAGGTGAAATATTGCGTTTGTAACCGGCACCAGTTCCGCCAGATTCGCTCGCGTAATATTCGTTATCCCAAAGATAACCGCCCCGGTAACTAAAAGGGCGGCAGGCCAAAAGCTAAAAACCGAAAACAGAATTAAGCCTGCAAGTATGCCTGTCAAATTTGCGACCATATCCATAACATCGCAATTACGCCCCGTAAAGCCCTGAAGCAGTTCATCAGCTGCCCCATATCCGGTTAATACGATAAACACCCACCATACAACAGCTTTTCGCCAACCTACCTTTTGGTCCGGACTGATTGCAAACCAGAGCAGGAATACTAAAATCAAATATGCAAGGAAGTGCATGCCCTTATCAGAAACGCCGGCTTTGCTGACAATGCCAGGGACAGGTATATGCGCAAGAATAAAAAAGTTGAGCCAATAAAAAACCAACAAGATTATAGTTACCTTTTGTCGCCGCGATACAGCCATTGAAACAACCTAAGAGAATTTCTGATTTCTAATGCCCTGTTACTAATGATTCGATGAGCTAACATTGCTCATATCTTCCACAACCAAATACAACAGCCAGTCGTTACCGCCACTGAACACAGCAATACTAATCGACAAACGGTAAAATGTCAAACTTGGCCCGCCAGCGGCGGGTATTGTACTAAACCCAGCGTTGCTGGGATCCGTTTGCGAACCCGTCCCGATTTTATCGGGATTGGACTTAGGCTCACACCTACCGGATATGGAGCCAAATAGGGTCGTAAATCATCGGCCAAAAATTAATTTTAATCCGCCGCGGCGGATTAATCTGGAAAATCTTGGATTAAATGTGTATAATATAAATGAATATATTGCGAGACTCTGGAGTCAAGACGTAAAACACAGTACCTGTAAAAGTTTGGTCTTGGGTCTGTGGTCTTGGAAAAGTGCTTTTGGAGGACTAAAAAAATGAAACGTCTAACAATTCTCGGAATAGTCTTAGTTTGTTTCGCAGCACTCTGTCTTGGCCAACGGCGGACTCGAACACCACAAAAGATAGTTCGACTTATAAAGCCGAGCTTGACAGGAACGGTCAGCTTTGAAGAAGCGTTGACCAAACGGCGAAGTGTGCGCTTATTTGCCACCAAACCTCTCGAGTCTGAACACATTGGACAATTGGCCTGGGCCGGTCAGGGCATAACAGAACCGCAAAGAGGCCTGCGAACGGCACCATCCGCAGGAGAGACTTATCCCATAGACTTATATTTTGCCACGCAAGAGGGACTGTTTGTTTATCGACCGGCCGAACACAGCATGGAACAAACTTCGGACCAGGATATCCGCGGCAGGTTAGCGGCAGCGGCTTCGATGCAGGAGTCGGTGGCCACGGCGGGCTGCAATATTATTGTTGCAGGCTCTGTCAGAAAGCTCACGAGCCGGTTTCGCACTAAGGCCAGAACATATATGCTCCTGGAAGCCGGGCACATCGCCCAGAATATCCAACTGCAAGCCGTCTGTTTAGATTTGGGGTCTGTAACAATCGGTGGCTTTAATACGAGGGAAGTCGGCAGAATCTGCAGATTACCGAGGGGAATGGAGCCGATTTATATAATTTGCGTCGGTCATCCAATAGGGCAAGCCGTAACAGAAGCATTACAAGAGGGCACAGAAACAAAAAGAGCGGCGTTGATTGTTGCCAGTCAGAATTTCCGCGAGGAGGAACTTTTCGAAACAAAACGGGCGCTCGATGCAGCGGGGGTTCAGACGATTATAGCAAGCACGAGAATAGGAATACTACGAGGTATGCTTGGAAGAATGACTGAGGCAAACATCCTGGTGGGCCAATTGAGGGTCGAAGATTACGATGCGATAATCTTTATAGGCGGCCCGGGAGTGGTGGAATATGTTGCCAATCCTGCTGCATTGAATCTCGCTCGGGAGGCGGTGCGTCAGAGAAAGATTCTCGCGGCAATTGACACAGCCCCTGCCATTCTGGCCAACGCCGGCGTGCTCACCGGTGTCAGAGCTACCAGTTTTTTATCCGAACGTAACAGACTTATCTTAGCTGGTGCCTTCTATACCGGTATCCCTGTCGAGCAGGACAGATTGATAATAACAAGCAGCGGACCCGCAGCTTCAATGCAATTCGGCAGAGCTGTTGCAGATGCCCTAACCGGCAGATGATTTCGCATACACAATCGCAGACGAAATACACCTATTGTTTGCAGGAACCGTAACGGTTGGTAATCGGCAATCTTCTGTCTTTGCCGAAGGCCTTTGGTGTAATTCTTACCCCCGGCGGAGATTGTCTTCTTTTGTATTCGTTGCGGTCAACCATACGAATTACACGCAGGACAACATCCCGGGACAGACCCAATTCAACGAGTTGCTGTGCGGACTTGTCTTCTTCAACATAACCTTTGAGAATTTTGTCAAGTAAATCGTAATCCGGCAGTGAGTCGCTGTCTTTCTGGTCGGGCTTTAGCTCGGCACTGGGCGGCCGGGTTAATACGGCAGCAGGTATAATTTGACGTCCGGATATTTTGTTTATGTGCTCGGCCAATGTATAAACCATTGTCTTGGGAACATCTTTTATCACGGCAAAGCCCCCTGCTGTATCACCATAAAGGGTCGCATAGCCGACTGCGGTTTCACTTTTGTTACCTGTCGTTAATACCATAGAGCCAAACTGATTACTCAGCGACATAAGAATGCTGCCGCGGATTCTGGCCTGCAAGTTCTCGTAAGCGATACCTTCGCTGTTCCAGCCCCGGACCGTCTTTAACGCCTCATCGAATTGCTCAAGTATCGGCTCAATCGGGATGGTCAAAAATTCGATACCCAGATTTCTTGCCAGCTTCTGGGCATCACCAATCGTTTCGGGACTGTTGAATTTCGAGGGCATTGTCAGGCCGACGACATTTTCAGCACTTAAAGCAGCAACGGCGATAGCAGCCGTAACCGAAGAATCTATACCTCCGCTCAGGCCGAGCAGCACTTTTGTAAAACCGTTTTTGCCCACATAATCTCTTGTGCCGAGCACAAGTGCCTGATAGATTTCATCGGCAAGGTCACCTGGCTGCGGAGCAGCAGTTTGCATCGGCTCAACCTGCACAGTCCCATCGGTCGTGGGGATAATATCAGCAATTAGCAAATCCTCGTCGAATGCCCTGGCTTTAGCTATTATCTTGCCGTTCGAATCGGCAAACATGCTTCGCCCGTCAAAAATCAACTCATCCTGCCCGCCGACAAGATTGCAATAGGCAACAGCGCAATTGAATTCTTTTGCACATCGGCTAACTATCTCCTGCCTTTTCTTAATCTTGCCGATATGAAACGGAGAGGCTGAGATATTAAGAATCATCTGGATTTGGCCTGCGTCTCTGAGGAAATTGATAAGCCATTCCATTTCCCAGATATCGGCACAGATAGTAACAGCAACATTGAGGCCACCCACATTGATTACCACTGGTTCGTTACCGGGCAGGAAATATCTTCGCTCATCGAACACACCGTAATTCGGCAGTTGGGCCTTTCGATATATTTTGCTTATCCGCCCATCTTGCAATACGGCAGCGGAATTGTAGTTGTTCTCCTGATAGCTTTCGGCAAAGCCGACTATCATAGTTTTCTTCGGACAATCAGCGGCCAGTTTATCGAGGGTTAATGAGCAGTCTGTTAAAAAGTGCTTCTTGTGCAGCAAATCTTCCGGCGGATAGCCACAAACAGCTAACTCCGGAAAGACTAACAAATCCACATCAGACCGAACCGCCTGGGCATAGATTTCGCACATCTTCTCAGCGTTGCCGGCCAAATCACCCACCACCGCATTAAATTGTCCCAAGGCTGCCCGCATAATTAGTTTCAAGTTTTTAGCGTTGAGTTTTGACCCCTGCCAACGACAAGCAGGGGTCAAAACTCAAAACAAAGAACCGGAGAGGGCGGGATTCGAACCCGCGGTACAGGTATATGCCCGTACGACGGTTTAGCAAACCGTTGCCTTCAGCCACTCGGCCACCTCTCCAAACAATTTTGTAGTAATCTACCTTGTACAAGTCCGTATTGCAAGAAGATAACCAGGTAACCGGCAAATTACCAGTACGTGTTTAGCCAGACAACTGACTCAGCACCTTCTTGGCGTGGCACGGCCAAGATGGCCGTGCCACCAAAAAATTTAAACTGGCTAAACACGTGCAATTACCAGTCACCAATTACCATTCACCAATTACCATTTACCAGTTACCATTCACCAATTACGGAGGCTCGAAGTGTCCCGCCGGTACAACTTTTCAATATCCCTTGCTACAATCTCTGCAATGATTTGCTCCTGCTCCGACAATATACTACTCTGCGAAGCGGCGCTTCGCTGCGAAGTACGAGTCGATGGCGGCTGCTTAATAGCATAATCGGTTGACTCTGCCTGGGGCTGCCGGTCTGGAGCTTGTGGTTTTTTGCCGGGTGCCTTTCTTCTTATCGCGGTGATTTTTCGCTGCTCGGCCAGAATCTGTTCAGCTAAGTCAAATTTCGGTATTTCACTCGTCTCCTGGACTGCACCGGCAGGTTCAGTTGGAAGGTCCTTGGCACGCTTTGCTTTCCCTCCGGCAAGTGGCGAAGTCGTGTCTTCAAAAGACTGTTTCTGCTCGTTTTGAGATGACATATCTTTTCTCTGGTTAAATTACGGATATCACTGAAATCACGTAACAGATATATTGGTTTTCAAAAATCCTCTTCTTGTTTGCCTGCTCATAATCTTTCACACAGCTATCTATTATAAACGTTTCACATAGACGTAATAAGCGCCGCGAGAATTGCCCCTGTCATCCATAAACCACGTCTCCAGACGAGTCTTGCCGGCTTTGAGCCGGACCTCGAACGTTACGGCGCGGGCATCCCTCGAAACGGGCACGGTCATATCTGCATTACCAATTTTGAGTCGGGCCTCGGTGGCGGTAATGGCCTTACCGCCGGGAATCGCTTCGTTGATGGGCGCGTCCAATTCCTTCGCCCAACGTCGCAGTTCGAACTTATACCTGCCATCACGGGCAACCTCCACCGCCCAGAAACCGTTGGCCTGCATCCCGTTGCGAACGGCACTCTGGCTCCACGCCACTCTCGGAGTATGCCAGTCGTGAGACATCAAGCACGTGGGATTCTGTTTGTCCGAGCCAAGGATGGTTTCGCAATACTCATCGAAACGCTGCGAGACATCGGCCCACCAGTCTTCGTAAGCCTTGCGCAGTTTTTTGACAATTTGTGGTCGCCCGTCGGCGATGTCATTCTTTTGGCCCGGGTCGGCCTTTATGTCGTAAAGCTCTTTGCCGTTTACCAGCCGCCAGCGGTCGGTCATAACCGCGCTTTTACGCCACTTTTCCGGATGTTCAATTCGTTGAGAGTCGGTAATCAGCGTACGGTCAGGCCAGCTCTCGTCCTGACCCGTCAAAAGCTGAACAAGACTGTCGCCATCGAACTTCACTCCGCCGGGTCTCTTCAGCCCGCACAGTTCGATAAGCGTCGGCAATATATCGACATGGGCCGTGAGCCGGTCGATGTCACTGCCGCCCGTCAGACCGCCGTCGAGCCAGCGGATAAAACACGGTACGCGATGACCGCCCTCATATTCCGAACCTTTCTTGCCCCGCATCCCCCCGCCGTAGCTGCCGGAAGTCCCGTTGTCGGTCATAAAGATAAGGATGGTGTTCTCTTCCAGGCCAAGTTGTTTGAGGTGCTGCATAAGCCGGCCCATATTTTCATCGATGTTCGTAATCATACCGTAAAAATTGGCCTGCCTGTTCTCCACGCCTTTATCCCTGTATGGCTTGCTGTATTTGTCAGCGATATTGTATGGCCCGTGCGGTGCATTGGTTGGTATATAGCAGAAGAAAGGCCGCTCTTTATTAGCTTCAATAAATTTCATCGCCCCATCAAACCATATATCAGTGCAGTATCCCTCAAATTTCTTCGGTCTGCCGTTGTGGAAGTAGGTATCATCAAAGTAATCGTTACCCCAGTAGTCAGGCCCCTGTCCAACTCCACCCCCTCCATGGATTAACACTTCGCCGAACCCTCTGTCCTGCGGCCGGAACGGATAGTTGTCGCCCAAATGCCATTTGCCGAAGATGCCCGTGCGGTAGCCGCTCGCCGAGAAAACGTCAGCTACCGTTACTTCGTCTTTGCGCAGGAGTGACCGGCCCATAATGGTATGCCACACGCCAGTTCGGTTGCAGTAGTGTCCCGTCATCAGCGACGCGCGCGTGGGAGAACAGGTAGGGCCGACGTGAAAATCCGTTAGCCGGATGCTTTGCGTATATAGCCTGTCCAGATTAGGCGTTTGAATAACAGGGTTGCCGTGACAGCCTAAGTCACCGTAGCCCTGGTCGTCGGTCATTACTAAAACCACGTTCGGACGTTTTCTTTGGGCTGCTGCTATCTGGTTTACACCGTCGCACCCCGGCAATATCGACAGCGTTCCGGTTGAAGCCGCTGCAAAACCAATTGTCTTAAGAAACTGCCTTCTTGTTTGCCTACCCATATCTTTTTCTCCTTTCAGAATCTGTCCTCTGTCTTCTGTCTTCTGTCCTCTGTTTCCTGATACCCTGTTCACCTGTCCTCTGTCTTCTGTTCTCTGTCCTGTGCAGGCCCAATGGAAAGCTGCGTAAAATCGCCCGGCTTAAACTGCTCTATCAGCGAATTAACATCGTCAATGGTAACAGCTTTAACCGAACTGATATCATCTTCGACTGTACGGTACTGCTGCAGATATATCCAGTTAGAACCCAGGTCACCCAGCCGACCCATCGGCAGCTCATTTTTAATGACCAAAGCGCTTAATACCTTGTTTTTTGCCTTTCTTAATTCATCTTCGGTTATGCCGTTTTTGGATAGACTTTGGAAAATACTACTGATGGTATCGAGTACCTTCGTAACATTGTCCACGCTGCAGCGGATATAACTGCAAAACGTCCCTGTGCCGTCCATAGCTCCGAACTGCATTGTTGCCGCCTCCGCCAATGCTTTGTCAACCAGCTCCCAGAAGAATCGTGACCCGACATCGTCGCCGACGATAACTCCTAAAAGCGAAGCGGCAAACCTCCTCGGGTCCCGAGCGGACACACCGGAACTCATCAGGCATATATGTTCGCGAGCCAGGTTTGATTTTTCAATTCTCTTTTTCTTCTTGCTGCCGCCAAAGTGTTCCAGTTTTCTTTCGACAGTTTGCTGCCGCCACTTGCTGCAGGAATTCGCGGCAAGCGAACAGATTTGGTCCCAGTCAAAATTGCCTGCGCATGCCAGCACCATATTATTCGGTGCGTACCGCCGGGCGAAATAGTCCCGCATTTGTTCAGCCGCTAAATTATCTATACTTGTTTCACTGCCCAGAATACTATTGCCGCAGGGATGACCATCGAAGTGCAGGCTTCTGCATTGGTCCATAACGTCAAAGCTCGGCATGTCCTTATACATTGCAATTTCTTCTTTGATTACATTTTTTTCAATATTGAAATCATCATCCCGCAGCGCCGGCCTCATCAGCTCTATCCACAGCCCTGTAACCTCGACTAAATATTCCGGAAGAACAGCCGCATAGAAAACGGTATTTTCCTCACTGGTACCGGCATTGAATTGTGCCCCTGTCCGGTCGAACGCCTCATTAACTTCGAGAGCACTTAGCTTTTCTGTGCCTTTGAACAGCATATGTTCGAGGAAATGCGAGACCCCGTTTATCTGTTCGCTCTCATCACGGGAGCCGGTCTTGACAAAGAAACCCACCGCCGCTGATTTGGCGGATTTGTTGACCTCACCAATTAAATCTAAACCGTTCGCCAATTGCTCTTTCTTAAATTCCATACGTCGTCCTACTCAACAGTTACTTGTTTTGGCCCTATCGTTACAACTGTATAATCTTTGAACTTATTGCTTCGCAAAAACCCTAAAACCGAATCAACGCTGGTCGCTTCGATTTTATTCTTAATTTCATCCAGGCTTCTAACCCTGCCTAATATATAGTAATCGCTTGCAATTGCACCGGCTCGACTGCTGGACGATTCGCTGCTTAGAATCAGCGAGCTTTCTAATCCGACTTTGGCTCTTTGGATTTCCTCTTCGCTGATCTCATCACCCAGCTTATCGAACTGCTGGATAATCACGTCGAGCGTTTCCTGGGCCTTATCCGGCGTCGTGCCGGCATAGCACATTATACCAGCCGCATCTTTGAGGCAGTGATACCGTGCTCCGATTGCATAGCACAGGCCTCGTTCTTCTCTTACCTTTGTAAATAATCTGGCGCTCATACCGCCCGAAAGAACCGATACCGCTACTCTGGCGTTATAGTAGTCCTCATCGGTTGGCTTGACCGTTTCGGTCATCAGACCGATATGCACCTGCGCACCGTCATTATCTATATGCGTATATTTACCGGCTTTGGAACCTAACGTTACCGATTCGATAGTTTTTTGCTGCTTGGTCTCAAATAGTTTTTCTATTTGTTGACAGACCGTATCGAAGTCGTATTTGCCAGCTACTGTGAATATCGTCTGCGAAAGATTGAAATTGTCCTTTATAATCTGCTTCGCATTTTCAGCCGTCAAAGCCTTCAATTCTGCAATTTCTCCGGCAGGACTGCGCCCCAAAGGGCTTGGATAAAACCGCTCTCGAAGTTTGAGCATAACCTTTTGCCGAGGCTCATCGTCTAAAGATAGTACCCCATCAACTGCTAATTGCCTCGCTAATTCAAACTGGTCTTCCTTTAAGCTGGGTTTAAGTATGATGTCCGCATACAAATCTAAGGCCTGCGCCAAGTTGCCGGCCTCGAGTGCCGCCCCGACGGTTATATGCGAGCTGCCGACCGAACCGGCGCGATGCAGCCCAAGCCCGTCCAGCGCATCGCCAAGCTCCTTGCTGCTCTTATCGCCGGCGCCCCTGAAAATCCAGTCGCTGACGACGGCCCCCGCCCCGCAGCAGCCTTCCGGCAGCAAGGCCGCCCCGGCCGGAAGTATAAAACCAAACGCCACCGAAGCAACCCCCTCCATCGGCTCGCCAAGAAGTACCATCCCATTTTCCAAAATGTGCTTATCAAGTTTTTCTGTCATTGGTCGTTTCTTTTCAATATTCAAGGAATTCTGCAAAAACAAGGCCGGATTGTACCAACAAACAGGAACGTTTTCAACTGCGAAATTAAATCGCACCGGTTCCAATGTAGTTTTGCGAAAATTCAATACGTATCAAAAAAATATATACGCTTCCTCAAAACAGAGCCGCGACCGTAAGGGAGCGGTAACTGCCCCTTCGGATTCAAAACGGGTGCATATCGAGCGCACTTAATTTCTATGATTGGTCAACTTGATAATCTGCGGTTTTAATCCGACTGAACCAAAAAGATGTCGAGTTTTCGATTGCCCCCTCCGACGTCGCAGTTATATCCTAATGACAAATGTGTAAGCGTCTTTGTTATGGGTGTCGCTGCATCCAAACTTTGACGCTAAAAATTTATCAATGTGAATGACCTCCACCACAGACGCGTGGCGTTCGAAGATTGCTTTCGTCTTGCCCATGCTCAGCTTGTTCCAGTGGTAGTCGTCAATGACTTTAACGATGTGTTGGTCGCCATCGTGCATATTGAAAAATCCGATACAGAGGTCCTGCCGTGTTACACGGCATACTTCGGAGATAGCGACCTCCATCGCCTCGATCGACAGATGCTCAAATAAATCATGCACGAAACAATAATCGAATGTGTCGTCCTCCGCATCGATTTCAAGTGCATTGTCCACCTTGAAGCGTGCCTTCGGAAACATCTGTTTTGCGTTGCGGGTATTCTTTTCGCACAAGTCGAATCCCGTATAGTCAAGCAGTCTGGCGATGCCGAAGGCCTCGATGAATCGATAGTCGTTTGCTGAGCCGCAGGCCGGTTCCAGCACAGAGATGCTCTGAGATTGCTCACCGGCCAGCACCTCATGCCAAATCGCCTGGAAGGTTGACATAAGATATTCGGGAATCGGCGCTTCGGTCGTCTCAACCGGCGCCCAGTTAAGCAAATCGCAGATATAGTTCGGCAGCCTCAGAGTGCTAAAAGTTTCTGATATATACGATGGGATTTCCAACCCTTCGGCGTTGTCTTGTCCCTCCAGCAGCGCATCGAGAACAGCCTGCAACTGCCCGGCATTGACCGGTTTTTTGAGGAGTCTGAGCAGCCAGTTCATCACCATACTAAACCGCAGCTCCTGCTCCATCAGTGCTTTGAATTGCTCGCCAAATAAACGTTCGATGAGAAAGTGCCGTGTCAAAATGCTCTGTATGTTGATGCGCGGGTCTTCCACATCCTCGACGAGATAGTCGCGCAATGTAGCCCGGTCGTATCGCATCCACGACTTGGCCAGACGTTCGGTTTCCAGTTTGAAGCGCTCTTCCACAACTTTCAATTACCCACAACAGCCAGAACAGTTTACAGCTAATAATATAATCCATTTTCATGAAAGCTTCAAGTCTGAGTTTGTGGTTTTGTTTCTCCTGATTACAGGTGGACAGATAAAAACGTGGCAAAAAAAACCATAAATAGTATCATTCTTTTAGAAACCATGGACAAATTGTACGGCTTAATATTCGACGTTGACGGTGTAATTGCCGATACCGAAGCAGTCAATGCAAGGGTATCTATCAAGGTCTTTGCCGACCTGCTTGGCGTCGAGGGCGTTGTGCGCAGAGATTTCGAAGCGGGCCTCGGCCGGGGGGCTGAGGAATACGTCAAAGCCGGTGCCAGAGTACACGGCCTGGAACTAACAGAAGAACAAATCAAAAAAGTAACGCAGGTACGTCAGGAATATTTCCTCAAAATTCTAAGCCAGGAGCCGCTGCCACCATTTCCAGGCGTACTGGAATTGATAGACGATGCAATGCAAAGTGATGATTTTCGAGTGGCCATCGCAACATCCGGCACGCTTGAAAAATCCCGTGCCGTTTTAGAAGCTGCTAAAGTCCCATACCGGAAGATGGTTTACATAAACGGCGACGATGTCAAAAATAAAAAGCCCGACCCTGAGCTTTTCCTGCTCGCTGCCGAGCGTATGGGCATTGAACCGGCAGATTGCGTTGTAATAGAGGACGCCCCCAATGGCGTACAAGCTGCTAAAGCCGCCGGCGCCAAATGTATCGCCGTTACAAATTCCACAAACGCAGCAAATCTTTCCGAAGCTGACTTAGTCTGCGACTCACTCGAAAAGATAAACCTTGATGTAATCAAAATGCTAATTCAAAAAAATATTTATCCGCCGCGGCGGATTTAGCCCCGATTTTACCGGGGGTTCAGAACAAATCTATCACTTTTGCAGACGGCAGCTTGTTCTTTATTATTTCCGTGGCCAGATTGACCCAACTCTTGCAGCCGTCAAGCACAACACTGTCACTGCTTGCTACAATTAGGTCGGTTTTTTTCAGCTCGGCATCGGGGCTTAGCAGAAGTTCAATCTCCCAGTTCCAATTGTTTTTGCGGGCCAGCTCACCGATTAGCGTTTTCAATCGGCCGCTGTTGGATACCGGGCTATCCAGAAGCCACAGGGCTTTGCCTGCGCCGACTTCTCGCAGGAACTGACTTATAAGCTCCACAGCCGGTATTGTTTCGGTAACTTTGCGGTACGTTCCATGTATACTTGCTAAATCCCTGAAGCAGCCGTCACGTCCCTTAAAAATCACACCGCCGCTCATCGCCGCTTCAACGGTTATCAATACGTTGTAACCGTCGATGGCGATTGCTCGGCCCGCAAGATTCTCCGGTACGATGCAGCGCCGGCTTCGAGAGACAAGCTGCTCATCGGAGCAGGCGCTGCGCATAATGGCCAATCTTTGTCTTTGCGTAAGTGAGAACTTATCGCCGACCAATTTAAGTGCGCCCTTTTCCGCATAACCTTTCGTTAATAAAAGCGAATAATCAGCGACAGCCGAGCGTAAATCAGAAAGCGCATCGGCGGAAAACAACTTTTCATCCGCCGGATGAGGACCTCTGTGTGTTCGCTTATCAGGCATATTTAATTGACTATTTGATATTTACTATTTACTATTGACTGTAGTGTCTGGTCTGTTTTTGAGCAGCCAATTATCAAGAATCAAATAGTAAATTGTAAATTGTAAATAGTCAATCATTAATGCCAAGCCATAACTTAGCACATATAAAGATAGACGATTTGGAAATCATCGGCTATTCGGTCGCTGGCGAAGAGACCGTAGTTGCGGTGCCGCAGCTCGATGTTTGCTTCGATGTTGGCAAAGCGCCCGACCAGATTATTCCCATCAACAATATTCTGCTCACGCACGGGCATATGGACCATGCTGCGGGTATCGCATATTATCTATCGCAGCGAAATTTTTGCGGCATATCTACAGGAACGATTTTAGCTCCTAAAAATTTATTACCGCCGATGAAGGAAATAATCAACGCCTGGTCTCGGCTGGACGGCAACAAAATACCGGCTAACCTCGTCGGCGTTAAACCAGGCGACGAATACCGCATAAAGCCGAATCTTTTTACGAGGGTATTCCCGACAAAACACAGCAGAGGCTCCGTCGGTTACACTGTAATTGAGAAGCGAAAAAAGCTCAAAACAGAGTACAAAGGCCTCACAGGCCCGCAAATCGTCGAGTTAAAAAAACAGGGTGTTGAAATCGACTATCCCCTCGAAATTCCGATTGTTACTTATCTCGGCGATACGCAGTACGTTGACTTTTCGCAGTTAAAATATATCGCCGAAAGTAAGATTTTAATCGCCGAGTGCACGTTCTACGAAGGCGAGCATTCCGACCGGGCCGAAGCAGGCAGACACATGCACATTGATGAATTCGCAACCCTGCTCGACAAAATGAAAAACGAGCACATCATAATCACACATATCACCCAGCGAACCCCCATGCGCGAAATCCGCAAAATATTAAAAGATGCTCTTCCGAAGGATAAGTACGACAGAATCACCCTGCTTATGGCCAAAAGACCGAACCTGCGGTAAACTTGTCCCCGTGAAAGTGGGGAACCGCAGGCTAAATATTTAGTCCCACACCTGGCCTGAGCGCGGTCGAAGGGTTTCACATGGGGGGTCTTACTCTCAATTTTGCTTCAAACCCGTTGACTTTTTCGCCGGGGCCGTTTATTCTTCAATGGCGGTAAGATAACCCTCATCGATCTGCAGCGAATAAAAGTAGGGTGGGGCTTGCCCCACCAAAATTAAATTTATAAGGTATAAAAAGTTCTTATAAGGAAACCATATAAGCCATAGTTAAACAAACGAAAGGAAGAGATCATGACTGACGATAATACACAATTGAACGAACCGGAAGCGTTGTTTCTCTACATACCAGTTTCGCGATTGATCATTCTGTCGATCCTCTCTTGTGGTACATATGAAGCGTACTGGATTTACAAGAACTGGAGGTATTTCAAAGACCGAGATAACTTGAAGATACATCCTTTCTGGCGGGGCATCTTTGGATTATTTTTTTGTCACAGTCTTCTCAAGACAATACACGGTGACACAAAATGCCGGGAGATACAGGAACCAGAATTTTCACCCGGGGGACTAGCCACTGGCTGGGTTATTCTTATGATTCTTGCAAATCTGATTTCTCGTGCGCCAGGTGCGATCGCCTCGATAATTGGATTTATCATGCCCTCCTACTTGTGTTTTGTTCCTGTTCAACGTTACATTAATTCAATAAACAAACAGCAGAATCCTAATGCCTCTTACTACGGTTGGTCAGCCGGACATGTGGTGTGTCTGCTATTCGGGCTTGCCATCTGGGTGTTAACACTTCTCGTAATTGGGTATGAATAATAATGACATGCCGAACAAATGCATACATACAGACGTGGGTAAGGCGCACAGCGCCTCACCCACGCCAATGATGCATGCCACTATAATTGAATCCGGAAATATATTACAGATGGCTTTATGAAATTAATATATTTTCTAACAACTTCATCCAGCATACTCTACTACACGCCTTCGAGGCTTCGTGGGGGGAGCGGATTTCTATGTTAGAACAAAAATAAAAAATATATTTGTATATACAAAAATATTATGCTTTTTGAATATAAACATTATATATGGATAATACCGTATGTGATAGAAAAAAATGGAGATATATTTCTAAAAACCCTGTATCCATCACGTAAATATACTAAAATGCTCAGGGAGAGAAAATTATGAGAAAAATTAAATTAACCAAACAGGAAAAAGAAATTGAGAACGCTTTACTGCAGGGAGAATACATCGATATTGACAAAAATGAATTTAAACGGATTGCCGAAGCCATCGCCTCCCGGAAAAAAGATTCTGTACTAAATATTCGTATCAATAGTGAAGATTTAAAACTCCTTAAAAGAAAAGCTCATCATTTTGGCATACGCTATCAAACATTTATTTCAGAATTGCTTCATAGAATTGCACATCGTTAAAAAAAACTTTTTATTTCGGCGATCTTGAATCGGTCAGGCAAAGTTCCACAAGCTCGTCGATTACTGCCGTGCCGGCGCACATTACCTTGTCGGCCCCGCCCCAGTAGAGTTTCAACGTCCCATCATCTTCCGGCACAGCGCCACATGTAAAGACTACGTTGTGCACATAGCCGGTGATTTCCCATTCGTCTTCAGGCTGTAAAATCCAGCGGTCGCCGACACCAAGAATCTCTGCCGGGTCATCGAGCTTGTGCAAAGCAGCACCCAGCCGATACACGTGGCCGTCCATTGTCGGAAAAACGCCGTGGTAGATATTTAGCCAGCCCTTATCGGTGCGAATCGGAGGAGCGCCGGCGCCGATTTTCATCTCGTCCCAGTGGTAAGGTACGGGTTTCATTACTAATTTTGAATCGCCCCAGTGCCGCAAGTCCGGCGAGAAGCTAATCCAGATTGACCAGGGACTAATGTCCGAATGAGGCCTGTCAAGTCTGACGTATCTACCGTTGATTTTTTCAGGGAAAAGCACGGTATTTCTGTAGTCAGCCTGCGTGATAAAGGCCACTCTTTCGACCGATTTGAAATCCGTTGTTTTAGCCAAACCGGTGCGAACTCCGTGCGCCGAATATGCACTGTATGTTATGTAATAGACGCCTTCTATGTGTGTAATTCGCGGGTCTTCAACGCCGAACTCCTCGTACTCACAAAAGACCGGCTCTTTGCTCGGCGTCATAAAAGGCTCTGGGCCAGCCTTGAAATTGAAGCCATCTTCGCTTTCCGCTAAGCCGATTATGGACCTGCCCGTATCGAGGTGTGAGCGAAACAGCATTATATATCTGCCGTCAAATTTCGTAACCCCGGCATTGTGGACCGTCTGAACCGGATAAGGAACATCGTCCTTTGTCAAGATGGGATTACCCTGGTAACGAGTAACAAGTTTTTTCGTCATCATTCACATCCCTGCAAACTTTTATTTCTTTTGCTCTTCTCGCCAAAAGATTTCCTCATAGACCTTTTCGTAGCCCGCGGCCATACAGTCGATACTGAAGTTCTCTTCCACCCGCTGCCGGCACTTTTTGCGGTCTATCTGACCGATTTTGCCGACGGCCTCTACCGCTTCATCGACACCATTAACAAGATAGCCGGTCTGCTTATCTGCAATGACCTCACGGCAGGAGCCTAAATCCATCGCAATCACCGGCACGCCGGCAGCCATCGATTCTGCCATCACCAGACCGAACCGTTCGGGTATCAGATTAAGATGAATAACCGCGTACGATTCTTTAAGAAGCGCATCACGCTGCACAGGATTAACAGGGCCAATGTATTGAATTGAAGAATTATTAATGTGCGGCTTGATGAGATTATCGAAGTACTCCTGTTCTTGAATTATGCCTGCTATTATCAAATCCATACCGCATTTTTTCGCCACCTCAATTGCCAGATGTGTCCCCTTATCGTTGTGTATTCGTCCATAATGCACGAGCTTGTCCCCCGGCGTTTCTCTAAAGGTAAGGTTGGAAAGGTCAATCCCATTATAGACAGTTGCAAGATAAGGCAATCCGGGGTCTCTGTCGGAATCACTGATGGAAACATAGTAGGCGTCTTTATGCTCGTGATAAATCCGCAGTATATCCTGGTCGGAAAAACCATGTATGGTCGTCAGCATTGGTGTCTTTATAAACGGAAGGTAAGTCAAGGGCAGATAATCGAAATTGTTATGAATCAGGTCAAACTCATCCGCCCGCTCCATCACCTTGGAAATATGCAGAGCCGTGGAGACCAGCGGAATTTGACTCTTGTCTTCCTCGTAACCTTTTTCAATGAAGGATTCGAGCTTTGCCTTTGTTATAGATTCCCCTGTGGCAAACAGTGTTACGTTCTTCCACCCGCGAGCCACCAGTCCCTCTGTGATATTGCTGGCGACGGTCTCCCACGCACCATAGGCCCGTGGCGGTGTCCGCCATGCCACTGGCGACAAAATAGCTATTCGTTTGTTTTTAATATCCATATTATTCGTATCTCGCAACTCGTATCTCGTGTAAGTCAGAGGTTAGAAATCAGAAGTCAGATTCTCTGTCCTCTGTCCTCTGTTCTCTGTCATCTGTCATCTGTCTTCTGTCTTCTGTTCTCTTCTCACTTCTTCCTTTATTCGCTGGATATGTCCTCGGCCTAAAGCTTTTACTTCACAGTCGAGTTCGAAATACCGACGGATTTTCTCATCGTCCAATATGCCGAAGCAATCAATCACCGCCAACGGCCTGCCAGCCCACTCAACTATTTTGTCAGGGTCAAGTTCTAAGTAAGGTGTATGCGGCACAGCTAATATGATTGCCTGAGCGCCTTTGAGAGCAGCGGCAAGATCGCTCTGGACTCGGATATTAACCAGATCGTCCTGATTGCGGAAAAACCTTGCCAAAGATTGCCCCGGCACCGGATAGACATCCTGTTTCTCCAGCTCGTACCAGTGCTCGATATACGGGTCGTGCACTCGCATCTCGGCCCCCATCTCAGTCAGCTTTCGAACGACTATCTCTGAACCGCTGTACCGGGTGTCACCGACATCCTGACGATAACTTGCTCCGCAAAGAAGTATGGCCGTACCTGCTGCTTGCCGACCCATATTTCGAAGGGCATCCCTTGTCAGTGTCGCTACATGCAGGCCGCGAGTGTCGTTGATATCGATTGCTGCTGTTGTTATTTTGAATATATCATCATTGAATCCGAGGATATGCTTATATGCCCAGTACCCGAGCCCGCCGTCCTTTGGAAGGCAGTACCCGCCGATACCCGGACCGGGAAATATGATATTGTTGTGCGTAGGCCGGACCTTGATGGCCTTGATGACCTTAATAAGGTCCACACCGTTGCGCTCCGCGAACAAACTCCACTCGTCAAGGAACGCTAATATAGTGGCACGGAAAGAATTCTCGACGATTTTGGTAGTCTCCGACTCGATGGGGCGGTCCATAACTGTAAGGGGAAATTCTTCGGTGTTCAGCACTTCTTTGAGGAACTTCTCGACTCGTTCTCTTGCCTGCTCATTACAGCCCGAGCAGACCCGCCAGAAATCCCGTATTGACGATACATAATGTTTGCCCGGCATAACGCGCTCGAAACTGTGCGCCAGCAGCGGTTCTGTTTCTATACCACGCTCGGCAAAGGCCTTTTTCATAATCGGCAAGGCAACGAACTCCGTTGTCCCCGGCGCCACCGTCGTTTCAATCAGGGTCAGGCAATTCGGCGGCACTTTCTCGCCGATGGTTTTTATTGTCGCTTCCAGCGAGCTCATTTCCACCTTGCCGGTTCGCATATTGCCGAGGTCGTTTTTGGTATAATCGCACTGGACGTCCACAACCACACAGTCTGCTAACTTGAGGCAGTCATTGTTGTAGGTGGCGACGAGAGTTTTTTTATCGAGCACGCACCGGGCAATCATCGGCTCTACCTCAGGGTCTTCAGCCTTAACCGGCGATATGCCTCGATTAAGCAGCGGAATCTTCCAGTAGCTGCGGACGCTGGGACGTTGACAGCCGATGACGAGCTTGCCTGGCTCGCCGCTTTTCTTATCAACGCTATCGGCAACGATGGCCGCCATAACCGCACCTACAAAGCCGACGCCCATTACCACAACGATTTCTTTGCCATCGTCGCGTGCCGCTTCTGCCAGCGACTCAACGCGTTTGAACTCGGCGGCATACTGGTCTTTCTCAGGGATAGCAAATTTTTCACCTGCCGGACTCACAGAATAATCAGCCATTGTCGATACCTCTTTTGATAGTCTTTTGTTTGGCTATTGTTATCGGTGATTTTACACAGCATTATACGCGATACGCAATACGATTACTGTCGCCGGAAGTTTACCAACAATCTCTCACATATCAAGTTTTTTCTCTGCACTTGCGCTTTGGGCATATCTAACTGTAATCTAAATGCGATTTCCTCTTGCATTATAAGCACAGAAATGATAGAATATTTTCAGACATTTGACTTATACGGATCATAAAAAATATATGCGATTCCTCAAAACAGAGCCGCGACCGTAAGGGAGCGGTAACTGCCCTTGTGGTTATACAAGGGCTTATTGCGGGGCGCACTCAATTTTTATGATAGGTATTATATCTACGTTAGTATTTTCTAAGCCGGCTCTGCGGTTGGGCTACGAGGGTAAGAATGAAAAAAGCCTGCTTACTAATCTCAACTGGTTTATGTTTAGTTCTGGCGCTTGGTAGTGTAACCTTGGCCCAGCAAACAGCGCTCGAATATCCATTTTATCTGCTCGATGTATATAATCCTGACGAGGATTGTTGGAAGGGTATGGATATTGACGGGCGCTGGCCCGTGCCGGTAGTCCCGGAAGAGTTGCTCATTGGCCCGCCGCCGTCAGAGCTTTCGGGCGTTACAATACCCACCGACCACTGGGTCGAGTTGAAGTTTCGCGGTCAGTTCATCGACGGCCCGGGGGACGACATATTCCTCATTGAACAGGACGCGGTTGATGAACAAGTCCTCGTCTTCATCACGGACGGTTCCAGCAGGGAGTATCTGCTCGGCTACGCTCTGGTTCCGGATATCGGCTTCTACGAACAAACTGAAATCGGCTTCGATATTGCCGATATGTCGCTACCGTTTGTACCATCTACAATACGTATCGTTGGATTAGACTTTAGAGGAGGTTCGCCAGGCTTCGATTTAGCTAACGTGCGTGCCCGGATTAACGCTGACTGCGGCTATACCGCCTGTAATCCCAGCCCCGCTGATGGTGCCAAAAATGTGCCTCTAAACACCGCCCTAAAATGGTCGCCCGGACACTCAGCAGAAAAACACATTCTCTATTTTGGAACCGCTCTTACTGACGTGGACGAAAGTGCAGTCCCTGTTACTAATCCGCCACAGCCGCAGCAGGCCAACAGCTTCGACCCCACCAGCCTTGAACTAAGCAGGACGTATTATTGGCGTCTCGATGAGGTCAATGACGCCGATGCCAACAGCCCCTGGACAGGCGATATCTGGAAATTCACGACAGCTGATTATCTTGTCGTGGACGATTTTGAGTCCTACGAGAGGTTTACAATATATGATACGTGGACACAAATCGACCAGGCATACATCTATCTATCAAAGCAACCGGAACCCGTTCACAAATGCCGGCAGTCCATGGCGTTCAGCTACTACTATGACAGTTATTTTTATTCCGAGATTACTTACCAATTTAGTCCTGCACAGGATTGGGCTTCAGCCGGCATTAAAACGTTGGAGATGTTCTTCTATGGCCAGGCAGATAACGAGACCAATGGGCAGATGTATATCGCTCTAAGTGATGGTAACGTCAATGCTCTCGTGCAATACAATGGCGATGCCAACGACCTCACCAGCGAAACCTGGCAGCCCTGGAGAATTGACCTGCAAAACCTCAATCTGAACCTGGGTAACATCGAATATATCTCTATCGGTTTTCGTATAGGGACATCCGAACAATCTGGTTTTGGTCTTGGTACAATATTCTTTGACGATATCAGGCTGTATCCTTCCAGATGCCTAAAAGAGAACAGGCCGGACGCCGATTTCGATGGCGACTGTGCCGTTGACTTCCAGGACCTCCAGGATTTGGCATACAACTGGCTCGATAAAGGATACAATATTTATCCGGTAACACCTCCCAATGCCCCCGTCGCCTGGTACAAGTTTGACGGCAACCCCAGCGACAGCGCCGGCAGCGCCCACGGCCAACTTCACGGCAGCCCAACTTACGTCGAGGGCATCCACGGCCAGGCAATCAGCTTCGATGGCTACAATGACTCTGTAGAAATAACCGCCGCCCCCTTCTTATTTGCAAGAATCAGAACAGCAATTACAATTGCGTTCTGGCAATATGGCACAGACTCAATCCATCACACCGATACTCTTTTCTGTTCAGACTACGTTTATAATGTTTATGACCCCGCGATAGCTATTAACCTCGGCGTTTGGAAATCGCCGGGTAAATACAATTGGGATTGCGGCTCGCCATGGTCTTTTGATGGCCGTCTGAGCGGAAAACACAAATACAAAACCGAATGGTCTGGCCGCTGGAACCATTGGGCATTCACTAAGGATGCCGAAACCGGGAAAATGCAAATCTTCCTCAACGGCCTCCTTTACGACAGCCGCACAGGCGCAAACGCACCCATGTCAGCAATCACCTCATTTGAAATCGGCTCAGGATGGTACGGCGGCTACGACGGCCTAATCGACGACTTCCGTATTTATGATTATGCCCTCTCGCAAGCCGAGATTGTTTATGCAGCTACCAACGGCACAGGCATCTTCGACCTGCCGCTTCTCTCCCCAGCCGATTTGAACAGCGACAACCGGATTGACTTCAAAGACTTCGCTATCTTAGCCGACAACTGGCTCGAAAACCAGCTCTGGCCATAATCCCCAATCGAAAATCGTAACCATCCCCCAAATTGATTGGAGGTTGTTTAGCCGCCGCCACGGCGACGTTATACGCATAACGCACGACGCAATCTCGAAAATGTCTATCCCCACGTTTTACGTGGGGTTTTTATATTTAGCCCTGGGTTTCACCCAGGGTTTTTGTTTAGCCGTCTGCCGCCAAGCCTGCCCTGAGCTTGTGCCCAAGGTGCGCAGCCGAAGGGGTGACGCCTCATTGCCTGCTCTCGTATTTTTCTGCCGAGGGTCATTCCCGCCCCGCACCGTAGTGCGGGGCGGGAATCCAATTAGCCTTGTATCAACGTTGTTACGGCTGCGGCCAAAGCTGCTCATCAAG
>JADFJC010000213.1 GCA_022566315.1 Planctomycetota bacterium | reverse complement strand
GATTCCCTATATTGATTTGGCCTAAAAGACAAGTGCCGAAAGCAGGATTGATTTTTTTCTGCGTTCAAAAAATCCGTGCAACCTATGCACGCTGTGGTTATAATATGGAATTATGAAGTTACCGGAATTGCAAAAACCGAAAAAATACGTCGGCCTGTACATCTTCGACTTCGGCGACCACGTCGGTGTCGGCTTTACCGCCGAAGAAGTAGCTGAGCTTCTCGAAAGTGAAAAATACAAGCAGGGCAAAGTCTATAAAATACACAGAGCCTACCCCGATGGTAAGCTCGAAATAAAAGGCGTACCAGCCCAAACTTTTCAGCTTGAGGCAGGGATGTTCTTTTATTCGCGTGCCCTCGAAACCGCCAGAGGAGATTTCAAAAAGCTTGTTGGTTTAGCAGTTGGGACAGCACCCCCCTGCCGAGCCAAGGTGCATCTGGCTAAATACAGTAATGATAAATTCGCGGTGGTTTTTATTTATCCAGCCGAGTACGATGACGAGGTCAGCTTATGGCTTTTAGACGGCCAATACAAAACCAGCGGCGCCGCCGAAGGCGGCATCGAGGCGGTGCAAAGATACTATGATTACAAGCCGAAAATTCTGGACAGACATCAGTTGTTCGGCAAATCCGAACCGATAAGCCGAACCGGCCAAGAGCTGTTAGCCGGTCTGAAATTGGCCGTGCAAAGATAATCTGTAATTATTAAAAAATAGTGAATCGCGTCCCAAACAAACCACGAATCATAAGTATGCGTGTGCGAACCAAGATAAATTCATTTCTCGGCTTGCTTGCGGCCGGCTTGTTGACAGTATTCGGCAGGTCCCCGGCCAAGCCCACTACAAAGGATTTGAAACGAATGGAGTTCAAATCCAGCACGCAGCGTTTGGGGATACGATTTAGCGAGAGGATTCGTGATGTCTTTCGGTTCAGATGGATAAAAAAAAGTTGAAAGTTGAAATATAAAAACCGTTTGAGCTTTAAAGTTAAACAGGTTTTTAATTTCATATTATGATTTTGTATTTTTCCCTTTAAGTTTTTTGTTTTTTGGTGTTGAAGCTCTTATGGCTGAATTCCATATATATCCACCACCTGGTAATGTTCCCGTACTTAGCGAAAACGCTTTGACGGTCCTGCGAAGCAGATATCTAATCAAGGACAGTCACGGCAAGTGCATCGAGACACCAGCTCAGCTTTTTAGCAGGGTGGCGTCATTAGTAGCCGAAGCTGAAGCCAAATACGGAGCCGATAGCGGCGAAATCAGACAGTGGCACCGAAAATACTACGATTTGATGGCGTCTCTGAAGTTTTTGCCCAACTCCCCTGCCCTTATGAACGCACAACGTCGTGGAATGCTCAGTGCCTGCTTTGTGCTGCCGATTGAAGACAGTATAGAAGGGATATTCGAGACGATTAAGCAGACCGCCCTGATTCAGCAGGCCGGCGGCGGAACCGGATTTTCCTTCGATAGATTAAGGCCTACAGGCGACCGTGTTGCCTCCAGCGGCGGGACAACATCGGGGCCGATTAGTTTTTGGCGTGTCTTTTCTGAAACAACAAACGCAATTCAGCAGGGTGCTTTTCGTCGCGGCGCAAATATGGGTATGATGAGTGTCGAACATCCGGACATACTGAAATTCCTGTACGCCAAGCAAAACCTAAAGGCCTTCACCAACTTCAATATCTCTGTCAAAATCACCGATGACTGGATGAAGAAGGTGCTCAAATCCGGCAAAAGCCTGCACATCGTTAAAAATCCCCGCACCCAGCAAAGGTATTTATTGCCGCGGCGAATTGACATTACAAACTACACAATAAACGATTTACACAAGCTGACCGGCAAAGGCAAGCCTCGCTCAAAGCGAGCAGGGCAATTTTATACAGTCGGTAACATCTGGAAAGTAATTGTTAAGTGCGCACACAAAACCGGCGAGCCGGGCGTGGTTTTTATCGACCGAATCAACCGTGACAACCCGACGCCTTCGCTGGGCCGAATAGAAGCAACCAATCCCTGCGGCGAACAACCACTGCTGCCTTATGAGGCCTGCACGTTAGGCAGCATCAACCTTACCAAATTCGTGAGCGTCGATAATGACAAAGCAGATATAGATTGGCCGGCGCTGGCCAATACCGTTAGATTAGCTGTACGATTTCTGGACAATATTATCGATGTATGTAAATATCCGGTCAGAGATACTGTCCGCCTGGCGCAAGGCAATCGCAAAATCGGCTTAGGCGTTATGGGCTTTGCGGATTGCTTGTTCCTGCATGGGATACCTTACGATTCACAGCGTGGTATCGAATTCGGCTCGGAGCTTATGAACTTTATCAACATAAGCGCCCGCAAAGCCAGTAGTGAGCTTGCCGATTTGCGTGGCCCGTTTCCAAATTGGAGTCACAGTATCTGGCGTACCCAAAGAAAGCAAAAGGTCCGCAATGCTTCTATTACCTGCGTAGCTCCGACCGGCACGATAAGTATCATCGCAGATTGTTCTGGCAGCATTGAGCCGATTTATTCACTGGTGTTTGTCCGGCGGATTTTAGACGGCTCAAAAATGCTCCAGATAAATCCGATTTTCAAACAGGTAGCTGAAAAACATGGCTTTTACAGCAAAAAGCTGGAAAAGCAAATTGCCAAAACCGGCAGTATTCAAAAAATGGTCCAAATCCCTCCTAAAGTACGCAGGTCCTTTA
This sequence comes from Planctomycetota bacterium, assembly GCA_022566315.1. Lineage (GTDB taxonomy): Bacteria > Planctomycetota > Phycisphaerae > Sedimentisphaerales > Anaerobacaceae > NIOZ-UU13. The sequence goes on along the minus strand of JADFJC010000213.1, from coordinate 1,843 downwards.
AGAGCACCTATGATATCAGCTCACAATGGCATATTCGTATGCAGGCGGCATTTCAGCAACACTGCGACGCAGCAGTCAGTAAGACCATAAATTTCAGTGAAAAAGCTACGGTAGCCGCCGTTGATAAGGCCTATAAATTAGCCTATCAGTTTGGCTGTAAAGGGGTTACAATTTATCGCCGGCACAGCCGGGACAGTGAGCCGATGAGTCTATTTTATTAGTACACAGCACATAGAATCCTGCCTGCTGGGTATGTTACTCCCTTTTGCACAAACTTATTGGAAAAGGTCTGTATGATTTTCTTAAAAAACATTGATTTTTTACTTGACGGCAAGATTGCTAATATAGTATAAATAAAGTAAGTGTTGGTGAAGTTTTTGAATTATTCGGCACCTATTGCACAGAATCTCTTTAGTTTTCCGAATAGAGAAGGAAGGAGGTAGTACCAAGTCGTAAAAGAACCGTCCTGGGTAGGTACTGAATCTGGTGAAGGTGCAAGTTCTATTTCTTGTTCTGTTAGAAAACAATTCCGATAAGTCGGGATTTTGGCGTGTGGCCAAAGCGTAATCCCTAATTATTTTAACCTTTTTTGAAGGAGATAGAGAAATGAAAAGTAAGATTGTCATTTTGGTATTTGTTTTAGCTTTGAGCGGTGTGGTTCAGGCCCAAACGACCTACATAGTCCTTGAAGAAGACTTCGAAGGTTTGACTTTGGGTCCGAGTCCGGAGGAGTCCCCGGGCACTCAAGGAGTCTGGACGAACACGCCGCCGCCCGGTTGGTTTATCGATAGTAGTGGTGTTCCCGGATTCGGCGATCCGGCCAATGATGGTGTGACCGACTGGGCCGGCTGGGTCTTCGCGGAGAAGCAGTTCTGGATCGCCACCGATGGTCAAAGGCGTGATGAGTTCGTGTTGGGACAAGGCACCGTAGCGGTAGCCGACAATGATGAGTGGGATGATAGCGGCCATTTGGCCGGCTACTACAATACCTACCTTGCTACGCCTGCGATTGACATCTCTCGTTCCAGGGGCGGTACGGTTGTGCTCAAGTTCGATTCGAGCTGGCGTCCGGAGTACGATAGCTACTATCGCCAGACAGCGAATCTGACCGTCTCCTTCGATGGAGCAGAGCCGGTCGAGCTGTTCCTGTGGGAATCCGATTCAAGCAGCATGAACTTCAAGGACGACAACTCCACCAACGAAACTATCATTATCGATTTGGACAATCCGTCAGGAGCCCAGAGCATGGTTTTGACGTTCGGTTTGTTCGACGCCGGTAATGACTGGTGGTGGGCGATTGACAACATAATGGTGACAGCGGAACAGAGGCTGGAGGTGGCCCATAATCCAAACCCGCCTAATGGAGCGTCAGACGTGCTTTTGAAGACGGTCCTTAGCTGGACGCCGGGAGAATATGCGCCCCCAATCAATGGGCATAAAGTCATCCTCAGCGATAACTTCGACGACGTTAAAAACGGAACCGCGGTAGTCGCCACCCAGGATTCTAACAGCTATGACCCTGCTGGACTTCTCGATTTCAGCACAACCTACTATTGGCGAATAGATGAGGCCAATAGCACTACCGGCTGGGATGAAGGCAATGTCTGGCAATTTACGGTCGAGCCCCTCGCTAACCCGATTGACGGTAACAACATAACCGCCACGGCTTCCAGTACACACCAGGCAGATACGGGCCCTGAAAATACTATCAACGGCTCGGGACTGGATGCTAATGACCTGCACTCAATAGAACCGACGGATATGTGGCTTAGCGGCGATGAACCGAACGGGGCCTGGATCGAATATGAGCTCGACAAGGTTCACAAACTTCACCAGATGTGGG